>JAATFJ010000249.1 GCA_015655255.1 Actinomycetales bacterium
CTCCTCTCCGCGGGCGGCAGCGCGTACATGGATCTTGTCGCCGAGGTGTTCCGACCGCTCGCTGCCGAACGCCGCATCGTGCTCCGTTCCGGGGCCTACATCGTGCACGACAGCGGCTTCTACGAGGGGATCTCCCCGCTGGACGGTTCTGCGGCATCGGACGAGACGGTCCGCCTCCGCCCGGCGATGTGGGGATGGGCGCGAGTCGTGTCCCGCCCGGAGCCCGGACTCGTCCTCCTCGATGCGGGCAAGCGCGACTTCCCCTACGACGAGGGGCTTCCGCGCCCTCTCGGCGTCTCCGTGTCGTGGGGCGGGGAGGAGCGTCCGATCTCCGCCGAGATCACTGCCCTCAACGATCAGCACGCCTTCCTCGTCATCGATCCGGAGGACGGAATCGCCGTGGGCGATGTCGTCCGTCTGGGCCTGTCGCACCCGTGCACGGCCTTCGACAAATGGCGGCTCATTCCCGTCACGCGCGACGGTCTCGTCGTCGACGCGCTCGAGACGCTGTTCTGAGCCCGTCGTCGGGACGGGCGCCTACCCGGGCCGTCTGATCTCGTCGAGATAGTTGTAGGCGGTCACGCGAGAGATTCCCAGCCGTGCCGCCACCTGGTCCACGGAGCGTTTCACGGCGAACGCACCGCGCTGGTCGAGGATGCGGAGCGTCGCGATACGATCCGGCTTCCCCATGAGCGCAGGAGCCTTGCCCACCGCGGCGATGGCGGCCTCGATCATGCCGTCGAGGACTGCGCCGATGTCGGAACCGACGAGTTCCTTCTCCGGCACGATCTCGGTCGGCTCCGGCGCGGGGAGCAGAGCGGCGACGGCCGCCTGCGCGTGCTGGAGGGGAGTGAGGTCGACGTTGATGCACAGCGCCGCCAGGATGAGGCCCTCCGCGTCGCGGAAGTACACGCTCGAACTGCGCAGTTCGCGCCCGTCTGCGGTGCGTCCTCGATACCCGAAGTCGTCGTGGTCCGCCGCATCGTCGCGGAGGGCATCGATGCCGAGATTGGTGGACGGGCCGCCCACGGCTCGTCCGGAGACGTGACCGTTGACGATGGCGAAGATGGAGTGTGCGAGATCGCGCGGTGCGAGATCGTGGAGGACCACCTCGCAGTGCGGGCCGAGGGCTGAGGCGATGGCCTGCATGAGCGGCGCCACCGTGGCGGCGAGCTCCTCGATGGAATCGAAGGGCCGCGCGGCGACGGCGTCGATGGATGGTGCCGCCTGCATCATCATGGGCACTCCTTCCCTTCTCCGGCTCTTCTCCGGGGGAAGCCTCCGTCCTCCCCTGGTGGTGGTGACGACGAGGGCCGGAGGCAAAAAAGCGGTCAATGAAGTATATTTTTTGTAAACCTTAGGCGGTGTCGCGAGGCGCGGCAACAGCCGATGCTCTCCGCCCGCATCCCGGCGACGAAGGACAGCGGTGAGAACCGAGCGTACGACCAGCAGGACCCTCCTCCGGGGAGGTCGTCTCGTCGCCGGTGGCGGGCTCATCCCCGGCGACGTCCTCATAGAGGGGGAGCGCATCGCCGCCGTCGGGGAGGAGGTCGATGCCGCGGGAGCGGAGATCATCGATGTCGAGGGACGTCTTCTCGTCCCCGGATTCGTCGACGCCCATTCCCACGCCGACGGGCGCATCTTCGATGAGCGCACCCAGCAGGCGTATCTCCGCCAGGGCGTGACGACGGTCATCGGCGGACAGGACGGCGTCTCCTATGCGCCGGGCGACGGGTCCTACGGCACCGAGTACTTCCGGGCCATCGACGGCGCGCATCCCACTTTCCGGGGAGGATCCGTCGCAACGCTGCTCGCGACCTATGACGGCACCGTGCCGCTCAACATGGCCTATCTCGCCCCTGCGGGCACGATCCGGCACGAGGTCATCGGGACGGCGGACCGCGCGCCGAAGGCGGACGAGCTCGCCCGCATGCGGGAGCTCGTCCGTGCGGCCATGGACGACGGCGCCGTGGGGCTCTCCACCGGCCTCGACTACGTGCCGGGGATCTTCGCCTCCGCACAGGAGATCGGGGAGTTGTGCCTGCCCGTCGCCGAGGCCGGGGGCGTTTACGTCACGCATATGCGCGGAGGGTACGAGGACAACTCGGAGGCGGGGATCGATGAGGTCCGGCGCATCGCCGTGCAGTCCGGCGTCGCGGTCCACGTCTCCCACTTCCACGCCAGGGCGCGGATCGTGCGTGCCCAGCTCGCCGCGCTCGCCGATGCGGGCGTGCGGGCCACGTTCGACGCCTACCCCTATACGCGCGGGAACTCGCTGCTCATGATGCCGACGCTGCCGCCGGAGCTCGTCGCCCTGGATCCGGAGGAGCTCAGCGCGCGGCTCGCCCTCCCCGAGACGCGGGAGCGGTTGCATCGGGACTGGGAGCCGCGCATCGAGCAGAACGCGAGCCTCGGGCCGGAATGGCCGGAGCTCCTCACCCTCTCGCATGCGGCGGCGCCGGAACTCGCCTGGATGCATGGGCTCACGCTTGCCGAGATCGCCGCGCGGCAGGGGATACATCCGCTCGATGTCGCCTGCGACATCATCCAGGCCACGCGCGGCGATGCCGCCATCATCATGGCCGTGCGCCACCGCAGAGAAGACGCGGAGTTCATCGGGCAGTTCACCGCACCGGGATTCATGGTGGGCTCGGACGGAATCTACGTGGGGGCGCATCCCCATCCGCGCGGTTTCGGCGCCTTCGCCACGATGCTCGCACGGTTCACCCGCGATCTGGGCGCCTGGGACTGGGGCGGGGCGGTCGAACGCCTCTCGACTCGCGCCGTACGCACCTTCGGCCTGGGCGATCGCGGAAGTCTCTCTGCCGGAGCCATCGCCGATATCGCCGTCCTCGATGTCGATGGGCTCGCCGCTCCGGCGACCTACGAGCACCCGGATGTCCTCGCCCGCGGCATCGATGACGTCTTCGTCGCGGGAGTACCCGTGCTCGCTGGTGGGGCGCTCACGGGGCGCACGCCGGGACGGGGGCTGCGCCGGGCGAAGTCCTGAGCGCAGAGCCGGAACCGTAAAGAACTGAGCCGGAACCGTAAAGAACTGAGCCGGAACCGTAAAGAACTGAGCCGGAACCGTAAAGAACTGAGCCGGAACCGTAAAGAACAGAGAACCACAGTGAGCTTCGAGCTACAGAAAATGAGGAAAGCATGACGAAAACAGCCATCGAGACCACGAATGCCCCCCGCCCGGCGGGTCCTTACAGCCAAGGGGTCGTTGCGGGAGGGCTCCTGTTCACCGCCGGATTCGGACCGCAGAACCCGGAGACGGGTGCGGTCGCGGAGAGCGTCGGTGAGCAGACGCGACAGGTGCTGCGCAACGTGAGCGCGGTGCTCGCCGAGCGGGGGCTGACCACCGACGCCGTGGTCAAGGTCACGGCGCACCTGCAGGAGCTCGGGCGCGATTTCGCCGAGTTCAACGAGGCCTACGCGGAGTTCTTCTCGGCACCGTACCCGGTGCGGACGACGGTGGGATCGACGCTCGCGAACATTCTCGTGGAGATCGACGTCGTCGCTGTCCTCGCCGCGGAGTGAGTTCCGAGACAGGAGGCTTTCTCGGGACACTCACTTGAGAAGCCGGGAGAGTCTCCTGTCCGCGAGCGGTTTCCCGCCCGTCTGACACGTCGGGCAGTACTCCAGGGATCTGTCGGCGAAGAACACGCTGCGGATCGTGTCGCCGCACACCGGGCAGCTCTCGCCCGCCTTGGCGTGCACGCGCATCCCCCGGCGCTTGGCGTCCTTGAGCTCGGCGGGCGGCTTTCCCGCGGCCGTGACGACGGCATCTCGGAGGACTCCCTGCATCGCGTCGAACAGCCCGTCGACTTCGTCGAGGGAAAGCGCTGCGGTGATCGCATAGGGAGTCATCCGGGCGGCGTGCAGGATCTCGTCGGAATAGGCATTGCCGATGCCCGCGAGGACGGACTGATCACGCAGCAGCCCCTTAATCTGCGTGCGGCGCCCGTCGAGCAGCGCAGCGAATGCCGCGCGCGTGAATTCCGCATCGAGAGGGTCGGGTCCCAGCCGCGCGATCCCCGGCACATCGCGCGGCTCGCGGACGACATACACGGCGAGGGATTTCTTCGTCCCCGCCTCGGTGAGGTCGAAGCCCGATCCGTCGTCCAGGGCGACGCGCAGCGCGATGGGGCTCTTTCCCGGGCGCACCGGTGTCGTCGGGACCTGCTCGTACCAGCGCAGCCAGCCCGCCTTCGCGAGGTGGAAGACGAGATGGAGGTCATCACCGCAGATGAGGTCGATGAACTTCCCGTGTCGCGCGGCGCCGGTGATCTCCCTCCCCGTGAGCGCGGTGAGGGGTGGTTCATACGTCTTCAGCGCAGAGATCGCGGAGACGGCGGCGCGGGTGATCGTCCTTCCCTCGGCACGCTCTCCCAGGAAGGCGACGAGCCCCTGGACCTCCGGCATCTCCGGCATGCTGTCATCCTGTCACGGAGCGCGGACATCCGAGCCCCGGCCGCGCCCTGCGCTCTCGTCCTGCCGCCCTGGCACCGGACCCTGCAGGACCCTGCGCCCGCGGCACCGCGCCCTGCGCCCTCGCCCTGTGCCCTCGGCCTGTGCCCCCGGCACCGGACCCTGCAGCTCAGTCTCGTCACTGAGCCTCGTCCATCGCCCGCCCGATCTGCGGAGCGTGTCACGATCGGCGGAGGAATCTTCACGAAGGCTCCGCCGATCGTGACATCATCCGCACAACGGGACGCGGCCGCACCCGAGCGGGGACGGGACCGACCTCAGGCGTAGACGCGGGAGATCGACTCGACGATCACAGCGGGCCGCTCCTGACCCTCGATCTCGATGACGCCGGAGACGTGCACCTGGTAACCGCCCTTCACCTCGGTGACGGTCGTGACCGTCGCCGTGAGGCGGATCCGAGAACCCGTGGGCACAGGCGAGGTGAAGCGGACCTTGTCGAGCCCATAGTTCACGAGCGTCGAGGCATCGGACACCTCCAGGATCTCCGACCACATCGGGATGAACAGGGACAGCGTGAGGAAGCCGTGTGCGATGGTCCCGCCGAACGGCCCGTCCTTCGCCTGCTCGGGGTCGACGTGGATGTACTGATGATCGTCCGTCGCGTCGGCGAAGGTGTTGATACGCTCCTGGGTCACGGCGAGCCAGGAGGAGCTGCCCAGCTCTTTTCCGGCGAGGGAAGGGAGCTCTGCGACGGTTGCGGTGATCACGGCCATGGTGGTTCCTTACTCTGGGGGCGGGTGAATTCAGCGGTGTAGACGCGTGACGAACGCGCCGATGCCCGTCGCCGCTCGTCCGACGATAAGGGCGTTGATCTCGTGAGTGCCCTCGTAGGAGTAGATCGCCTCGGCGTCCGCGTGGAAGCGGGCGACGTCGGTGTCGAGTGTGATGCCGTTGCCCCCGCACACCTCACGCGCGAGCGCGACGGTCTCCCGCAGCCGGTCGCAGGTGAAGAGCTTCGCAAGCGCGGAGTCCTCGTCGCGGGCCTCTCCCGCCTGCTGCTTCCGCTGCAATCCCACGACGAGGGACAGGCTCGCTGTGACGTTCGCGAGCATGCGGGCGAGTTTCTCCTGGATGAGCTGGTATCCCGCGAGCGGGGCGCCGAACTGCTCCCGCTCCATCGTGTATTTCAGGGCCGCCTCGTAGGCACCGGCGGCGACGCCCGTGGCGATCCAGGACACGTCGACGCGCATGCGCCGGAGGCACTCGTTCACGTCGGTGAAGGAGGAGATCCGGGCGAGGCGCTGCGACTCGTGCACACGGAGCCCGGAGATGTCGATGTCGAAGTTCTGCATGATGCGCAACGAGGTCTTGCGAGCGATCTTCGTGAGCGTGAGGGCGGGATCATCAGTGTCGGCGACGAAGGCGCGCACCGCACCGTCATCGTCTCCGCCGTGTTCCCTGGCGAAGATGATGACCTTCTGCACGAGGCTCACTCCGCCGATCCACCGCTTCTGCCCATCGACGACCCACTCGTCGCCCTCCCGCCGGCAGGTGGTCTGGATGCCGCGGGCGATGTCGGAACCGTGGTCCGGTTCGGTGAGCGCGAATGTGCCGGTGAGCGCGAACTCGCGGATGAGCGGATCCCACCGCGCCGCCTGCTCAGGCGAGCCGCCGACGGTGAGGGTCGTGCGGAAGAGCCCTGACACCGCGTTGTAGAACGTCGCGATGGAGGCGTCCACACGGGCGAACTCGAAGCTCCGCCAGCGGTGGTAGAGATCGCTGGGCTCGTGCCCGAGCGACGGCGGGTCCATGAGGCGGCGCTCGGCGAGCCCCGCGATGATCTGGGTGGGGAACTCTCCCCTCTCCCAGTAATCGCCGAGCAGCGGCTTCACCTCGCGTTCGAGGTGGCTGCGGAGCTCGACGAGCACCTCCTGCTCGTCCTCCGGCAGCTCGTCGAAGAACCCGTACTGGTCCGAAACCACGCGTCTGCTCATGCCAGTCCCCACCATTCGATCGCGTTGTCCTTGAGGATCTTCTGCCGCACGGTGTCCTTGATCTCCAGCGCGGCGAACTCCCGGAGCCAGCGGTCCGGCGTGAGCAGCGGGAAGTCGGATCCGAAGAGCACCTTGTCCTGGAGAGAGGAATTCGCCGCCCGCACGAGCTGCGGAGGCAGGTACTTCGGCGCCCAGCCGGACAGGTCGATGGCGGCGTTCTGCTTATGGGTCGCGACGGAGAGCTGCTCGTCGGCCCACGGTGTGGAGGGGTGCGCCATGATGATGCGGAGCCGCGGATGGTCGGCGAGCACATCGTCGAGCAGGATGGGGTTCGAGTAGCGTAGTCGCAGACCGCGCCCGCCGGGGAGGGTCGCACCGATGCCGGTCTGCACGGTGTGCACGACGACGGGAAGCCCCAGCTCCGCGAGCGCCGCCCACAACGGCTGGATCTCCTCGGCCGAGGGGTCGAAGCCCTGCGCCGTCGGATGCAGCTTGAAGCCCCTCGCCCCGTGATCGGCGACGAGGGAGCGGGCGAGATCGATCGCGCGCTCTCCCTGCAGCGGATCCACGGAGCCGAGGGGGATGAGCACATCGGCTTCGTCGGCGGCCTGCTTGATGATCTCTGCGCTGTCCAGGGCCGGGTGCCCGAGCGCGGTGGTCGTGTCGACGGTGAATACCACGGCGGCCATGCGCCGTTCGCGGTAGTAGGCCGCGACTCCGGGGACATCCGGCGTCACTCCGTCGGCCTTGAAGTATGCCTGTGCGGCCGCCGCGAGATCTTCCGGCAGGGCGCCGTGCCCATGTGCGTCCTGCTCGATGTGCACGTGGGCGTCGATGGCCTCGATGGCGTCGAGGTCCAGTTCAGGGCGGTACATGGCTCAGCTCTGCGCGCTGCGGTCGAGCTCCGCCGGGAGTGCGGGCCAGGGGTCCTCGCCCACGGACTGGAGGTTCGCGGTGATCTGCGGGGCGATCTCGTCCTCGATCGCATCGGCCGACCAGCCGCCCTCGTGATAGAATGACTCGATGACCTCCGGATGAGACCAGAGCTGGAGACGGTCGCCGCCCGCTCCGATGACCTGGCCGGTGACCTCCTGCGCCTCGTCGGAAGCGAGCCAGACGATGAGGCCGGCGACATCCTGCGGCGTGCCGAAGCCCAGGCCATGGCGGAAGAAGGCGGGCATCTCCTCTCCCTGCTCGATGGCCTCGACGGCGGAGGCGAAGTAGGGGATCGTTCCCGTCATCGCCGTGGCGGCGACGGGGATGACGGCGTTGGCCGTGACGCCCGCGCGCTTCATCTCGATCGCCCAGGTGCGTACCATGCCGACGATGCCGGCTTTCGCTGCGGCATAGTTCGTCTGACCGAAGTTGCCGCGCTGGCCCGTGGGCGATCCGATGGCGATGATGCGTCCGGGCTGGGCCCGCTCCTTGAAGTGGGCGAAGGCTGCGCGCGTGGCCGTGAACGTGCCGCGCAGGTGCACGCCGATGACGGCGTCGAAGTCGTCGTCCGTCATCTTCAGCAGCGAGCGATCGTGGAGGATGCCGGCGTTGTTGACGAGGATGTCGAGGCCGCCGAACTCGCCGACGGCCGTGTCGACGAGCTGCTGTGCGGCCTCGGAGGATCCTATGGGGACGACGACGGCAGTGGCTCGTCCGCCCGCCTCGGTGATCGCCTGGACGGTGACCGCGGCGGCGTCGGCGGAGACGTCGTTGACGACGACGGCCGCACCGGCGCGAGCGAGCGCCTCCGCATAGGCGGCGCCGAGACCGGCTCCGCTCCCTGTGACGATCGCGGTCTTGCCGGCAAGCGATATGGCCATGGTCTCCTCCTTGAGTCACGGGCATCATCGGCCCGAGCAGAGATTATCAGGTTTCCTGGCAATTGTCGCGCCGGATTTCGGTCGTCAGCCTGCGCTCGTGCGGCGCGCTGTCTCGCGCCGCACGAGCGCAGGCTGAATAATGAGGTCCGATGAATGGACCGACATTGCTCTACCTCGTCAAGCAGGTGGAGCTGGCCGTGCGCTCCCAGCTGGACGATGTGGTGGCGGAGCACGGCCTCACGACCACGCAGTACACAGCGCTCACCGTGCTCGAACGGCACCCCGGAATGACGGCCGCGGCGCTGGCGCGGCACTCCTTCGTGCGCGCGCAGACCATCGCGGGGCTCGTCGGGGCGCTCATCGATAGGGATCTCATCGAACGGCAGCCCGATCCCGACTCGCGTCGGCAATACCTCATCCTGCTCACTCCGGCTGGTCGTGAGGCGCTCGCGACGCTTCGCGCGCCCGTCGCAGCCATCGAGCAGCGGCTGACCGCGACGATGTCTCCGGAGGCTGTTGAGCAATTGCGAGATGCTCTCGCCACCTTCCGTGCCGCCTTCGACGAGGGCTGATAGTGCCGTTCCCGGCGTGAAGGGAACATTTGCGGATCGCGATTGACCGCACTGGCTCTCGGGGCTAATGTGAAGCACAATCAGTTTTCCTGATAATCAGGTTTACTGTTGATTTGCACCATCCGGCTTCGATGACGAACCGCTAAAGGAGTGCCCTTCGATGAAGAAGATCACCTTCGCCGTGCTGACCACCGCCACCCTGCTCGCCCTCCCGGGGTGCA
>JAATFJ010000079.1 GCA_015655255.1 Actinomycetales bacterium
ATCCCGGACACCGCCAAGGAGAAGCCCCAGGAGGGCGAGGTCGTGGCCGTGGGCCCCGGCCGCATCGACGACAACGGCAACCGTGTTCCGCTCGACGTCGCCGTCGGCGACCGCGTGCTGTACAGCAAGTACGGCGGCACCGAGGTGAAGTTCGGTGCCGATGAGTACCTCGTGCTCTCGGCCCGCGACGTCCTCGCCGTCGTCGTTCGCTGAGCTGTTCTCACAAAGGGCCCGGATGCACCGCATCCGGGCCCTTTGGCATGCCAGAAAACATCGTTTTCCCGCCAAACCCTCCTCTTCTGTCGCTGTCACGACCCGGTGGGGGTGGCGCGGGCAATAGTGTGGTGCGGTGACCGTCGAGACCCCCGCCCGCAGCGAGCGGACCGCCGGTATCCTCTTCGCCGCCTCCGCGTACCTCATGTGGGGGTTCCTTCCGCTCTACTTCCTCCTCCTGGAGCCGACGGGGCCGTGGGAGATCGTGTCGTGGCGGGTGCTCTTCTCCCTCGTCTTCTGCTTCCTGCTGCTCACCGTCATGCGCGGCTGGCGGCGCATCGTCGCGATCGTGCGGCAGCCGCGCATCCTGGGGTGGACGGCGCTCGCGGGGCTCCTCATCTACGTCAACTGGCAGACGTTCCTCATCGGCACGCTGAGCGGGAACGTCGTCGAGACGGCACTGGGCTACTTCATCAACCCGATCGCTACGATGCTGCTCGGCGTCTTCGTGCTGCGGGAGCGGCTGAGGCCCCTGCAATGGGCGGCCGTGGGGATCGCGGCGATCGCCGTCGTCGTCATCGTGATCGGCTACGGGCACATGCCCTGGATCGCCCTCATCCTCGCCGCATCCTTCGCGATCTACGGCCTCATCAAGAAGCAGATCGGCTCCACGGTCGATGCCGTGAGCGGACTCACCCTGGAATCGTTCTGGCTCGTGCCCATCGCCGGCGTGCAGCTCACCATCGTCGGGGCGACGACCGGGATCACCCTCGGTTCCTCCGGCGCGGGGCACGCCGTGCTCCTCGTGCTTTCCGGAGTGGTCACCGCGCTGCCGCTGCTTCTCTTCGCCGCAGGGACCCGGCGCGTGCCGCTCTCCGTCGTGGGGATGCTGCAGTTCATCGCCCCCATCCTGCAGTTCCTCCTCGGCGTGTTCGTCGAGGGGGAGCCCATGCCCATCGAGCGCTGGGCGGGCTTCATCGTCGTCTGGCTCGCCGTCGCCGTCTTCGTCGCCGACATCCTCCTCTCCGCGCGGCGCGCGCGCCGCTGACTCGGCCGTTATCTTTCCGAGACCGGACCGTTGCACGACGGTAACGCCCGGCAACATTCTCGCGACACGGGGATGACTAGGGTGAGGTAAAACCGGGGCGGCCCCGTCGTTCCGGACATCTGAGAGCAAGGAGCAACATGGGCGTCTTCACGAGCTCGCGCGCACGAAAGGCACTGGGCGGAATCGCCCTTGTCGGAGTGAGCGCTATCGTCCTGGCCGGTTGTGCTACGGGCAGTTCAGAACCCGCAGAATCCGATGGTTCCGCATCGTCGGCACCCACGGAGAGAGAGGATCTCGCGCTCACGTTCGGCACGGTGCTGCCGCAGACGGGAAGCCTCAGCTACCTCGGCCCGCCCGAGGAAGCCGGGGTCGGCCTCGCGGCCAAGGAGATCAACGATGCCGGGAAGGGCATCACGCTCGACATCGACTACGGCGACTCCGGCGACACGGATAACAAGGCCTACGAGACCACGGTCCCGCGCCTCCTCGGCGAGGACGTCCAGGCCCTCATCGGTGCGGCGGCCTCCGGCGTGACGAAGCTGTTCCTCGATCAGGCGGTGAGCGCCGGTGTCATCACCTTCTCGCCGGCCAACACCTCGCCCGATTTCACGACATGGGACGACGACAATCTGTTCTGGCGCACGGCCCCGAGTGACCTTCTCCAGGGAGAAGTCCTCGGGAACACCATCGCGGAGGACGGTCACAAGACCCTCGGCATCATCTACCTCAATGACGCGTACGGCACGGGTCTGGAGGGAGTGGTCAACGAGGTCTTCACGTCGACCGGTGGTGAGGTCGTCGCCAGCGAGGCGTACAACGCGACGGACACGAACTTCTCGGCCCAGGTCTCCACGATCATGGCGGAGAACCCCGATGCCATCGCCGTGATCGGTTTCGACGAGACCGCGACGATCATCCCCTCCTTCGTGAACAGCGGTTTCGACGGCTCCAAGTTCTATCTCGTGGATGGAAACCTCAAGCAGTGGGGCACGGACATGCCGGTCTCCATCGAAGGATCGAAGGGCACCCAGCCCGGTCCTGCGCTGGAGGACGACTTCCAGGAGCGCCTCATCACGCAGTGGGCGGACCAGAGCGAAGGCGCTGTGCTGTCGGACTTCAACTACGCGGCGGAGTCCTATGACGCGGTCGTCCTCCTGAGTCTCGCTGCGCTGGCGGCGAACTCGTCCGATCCCGCGGACATCGCGGGGAAGCTCCAGGAGGTCTCTGGAGGTTCCGGTGACGGCGAGAAGTGCACGAGCTTCGCCGACTGCGCCGACCTCATCCTCGCAGGCGAGACGATCGACTATGACGGATACTCCGGTGGCATCGCCTTCGACGACGCCGGCGACCCGACGGAAGCCTCCATCGGCGTCTACGAGTACGGAGCAGACAACACTCACACGCGCATCAACTGATCCGCGTCCGTGAGAAGGGCCCCCGGCGAAGGCCGGGGGCCCTTCGTCATTCCTGTGTGAGTCGTCGGATCGTGTGCTCCGCTGACCGCTGCGCTTCAGGCTGCGGGAGGAAGAGGCGTGGATTCCGCAATGGCCCGCTCGATGCGCTCGCGCATCCGCGTCATCTCGCGTGCGGCAGTGTCCATGGGCATGCGCCCGGCAGGGGCGATCGCGCTGAGCGCGCCCAAGCACCATTCCTCGCGCATGATCGGCACGGCGATGGCCTCGACGTCGTCCCCCATCCACGCCTTGTTATGCACCTCCGCATATCCCCGTGCGACGACCTCCTCGGCGAGGGGGGTGTACTCCGGCTGCCACAGCGCCTGAGTGCGCTTGTCGAAGGCGAGGAGCGCCTTGCCCGACGCGGACGTCAGCGAGAGGTGGCGTTCGGGATTGCGATGGATGAGCGAGCGATGCGGTTCCCTTCGTTCCACGATGACGGCCTCATCACCGTGGAGAATCGCAAAGGAGATGGGCTCCTGGAGGATGTCCACGAGCTCTTCCATGCCGGTGATGATGGGCGGCGGAAGGAAGTCGACCTCATCGACGGAGCGGGCGAAGAGCACAGCGCCGCTCCCGAGTCGGTAGCGGCGCTCTTCGTCCTGCTCCAGCCACCCGGCGTGAACCAGACTCGAGAGGTACTGATGCGTCGCCGCCTTGCTCCAGCCCAGCGCGTGTGCGAGGTGTGCGAGTGTGACGGCGCGCTCCTCCTGCCGAGACAATGCCTCGAGGACGGCGATCGTCTTGACAGCCGTTTGCAGAGTGGGCGTACCAGCCATAACGGGCATCCTCTCACGCGTGCGGGGTGTGGAACGTCTTCCGCCGCGTTCTGTTTCGGGTGTGTAAAGACGCCGTGAAAAAGCCATTTCGGCTCCACCATGGCGTTGACCGCGGCGATGGCGTCAGCCTACAGTGAGACTCAATCAAGTATATATAGATAGCCATCAAATATTACTTGACGCACTTGTGATCGTTGAAGATCGACGAAAGGTCGTCTCCTCCCGTGAAATCCTCCGCAGTGATTCCTGAACTGATCGACCCGGATCGTGTCATGGACCCGCGTCGACTCGGTGCGCTCCAGCCGAATCGTCTCAGCGCATCCCGCGCCTTTCTGGCGAGGATGATCCGCGACGGCTGGACGATAGAGCGCGATGAGCTGAG
>JAATFJ010000258.1 GCA_015655255.1 Actinomycetales bacterium
CTCCTACGAGGCCGTCATCCGGGTGAACTCGCAGTCCGGCAAGGGCGGCGTCGCCTACTTGCTCAAGGCCGACCACTCCCTCGATCTGCCGCGCAAGCTGCAGATCGAGTTCTCCGGTGTCGTCCAGGCGAAGACGGATGCCGAGGGCGGCGAGGTCACGAGCGACGAGATCTGGTCGATCTTCAGCGACGAGTATCTGCCCGCGGCTGTCGCAGACGAGAAGTGGGGCCGTTTTGAGCTGCTTGGCACGCGGACGACAAGCGATATGACGGGGGACGTGGAGCTGAGCGTGCGTCTGCGCGATGGCGAGGAGGTATCCGACGAGATCGGGCGCGGCAATGGCCCCATCGCGGCGTTCCTCGATGTCATCCGCTCGCGGGGTCTGGACGTCACCCTCTACGACTATGTCGAGCACACGCTGAGCACGGGAGGGGATGCGCACGCCGCGGCTTATGTGGAGCTGCAGGTCGACGGTGATCGCCTGTGGGGCGTCGGCATCGACGGAGATATCTCCACGGCGAGTCTCAAGGCCGTCGTCTCCGCTGTGAACCGCTCCGTCCGCTCCCGCCGCTCCGTCGACTCCCTCGCCGCCGTCTGACCCCGCGCTCCCGTTCCGCCGCCGAGCCACCCACGTATTGTCGAGCCACCCACGTATTTGCTTGATTTCGTGGGTGGCTCGACGCGAAGGGGGTGGCTCGGTGGGCGGGTGGCTCGGTGATGGTGAGCGCGGGATGCGCGGGTGGGGAGGACGAGCGAGGGCGAGCGCGGGATGAGTGGGCGTGGACGCGGCGCGAGCGGCGGCCGCGCTTAGGGCAGGGTGACGGCTCCCGTCTCGGCGGCGACGCGGCGACGGTGCAGGCGGCGCTGCTCGGGGAGGGAGAGGTCGAAGACCACGGCGAGGACGCGGACGACGGCCGTGAGGACGACGCCGATGATGCTCGCCGTGACGATGTCGATGCCGAAGGCGTGCATCCCCACGACCGCCGTGCAGCCCAGCGCCGCGGCGACGGCGTAAAGCGAACCGACGTGCATGATCGCGACGGGGAGACCCATGATGACGTCGCGCAGGACGCCGCCTCCCACGGCGGCGCACGCGCCGATGAAGATCGCGGGGACCTCGGGAAGCCCCAGCCCCAGCGCCTTGCTCGTCCCGAAGGCGCCGAACATGCCGATGACGACGGCGTCGAGTCCCACAATGACCGCGTTCGCACGGCGCAGCACCCCGGCCTGGAGCATGCCCACGATCGCGGCGCCCGCCGCCGTGACGAGATACCAGTTGCTCTGCAAGGACGCGGGCGGTTGCCCCATGAGGAGGTCGCGGATGAGTCCGCCGCCCATGCCGATGAGGATCCCGATGATCGCGACACCGAGGAGATCGAGGCGGCGCTGCCCCTGGAAGCCGGAGGCGAACAACGCCCCCTGGAGTCCGCCGAGGCCCACGCCGAGAAGATCAGCCCAGAGCGGAATGGTGAAGAGCGGTTCGGTCACCCCTCCATTCTCCCCGGAGAGGGGGATAATCGGACGGTGCCCACCTATCGAGACGAAGCGGTGATCTTGCGCACCCATAAGCTGGGGGAGGCGGACCGCATCGTCACGATGCTCTCCCGCCGTCACGGCAAGATCCGCGCGGTGGCGAAGGGCGTACGGCGCACCTCCTCGAAATTCGGTTCGCGGCTGGAGCCCTTCATGGTCGCCGATGTGCAGATGTACGAGGGTCGCTCACTCGACATCGTGCAGCAGGCGGAGTCGCTCGGTGCATACGGCGCGGAGATCGCGGTGCACTACGACAGGTTCACCTCGGCGAACGCGATGGTAGAGACCGCCGACCGCCTGAGCGATGCCGAAGCGACGCCAGAGCAGTACCTTCTCCTCGTGGGAGGACTGCGCGCGCTTTCCCGGGGCGAGCACGCGCCACGAAGCATCCTCGATTCCTATCTGCTGCGCGTGATGTCGCTGTCCGGCTGGGCGCCGCAGCTGAACGACTGCGCCCGCTGTGGCGCGACGGGCCCGCACTCCGTCTTCGTCGCTCAGCTCGGAGGGCTCGTGTGCAGCGACTGCGCACCCGCGGGAAGCGCGCATGTCGCCCCGTCGACGATCGCCCTGCTGCAGTCACTCATCCGCGGGGAGTGGGACGTTATCGACGCGGCCTCGGCTGCCGACACGGCTGCTGCATCGGGC
Organism: Actinomycetales bacterium; assembly: GCA_015655255.1. The sequence goes on from JAATFJ010000258.1 coordinate 2,179, forward strand.
CTCGTCGCCGCCTACGCGCAGTGGCATCTGGAGCGCGGCATCCGCTCATTCGCCCACTTGGAGGCCGTGAAGTTAGTCCGAAGCCGTACACTCACCGGGATGCGGTGCCCTATCGCCCCCTCGACTGGACCGGCCTCTACCCGCCCACCTTCCGTGCTGTGCCGCACCACGTCGCCATCGTCATGGACGGCAACGGACGCTGGGCGAACAGGCGCGGCCTCAGCCGCATCGAAGGACATAAGGCGGGGGAGGAGGTGCTCCTGGACGTCGTCGCCGGCGCCGTCCAGGCGGGCGTGAAGCACCTCTCCGTCTACGCCTTCTCTACCGAGAACTGGGCGCGCTCCCCCGAAGAGGTGCGCTTTCTCATGGGGTACAACCGCGACGTGCTGCACCGCCGCCGCGACCAGCTCAACGAGTGGGGTGTGCGGGTGCGCTGGGCCGGACGGAAGCCGCGTCTCTGGGGCTCGGTCATCAAGGAATTGCAATATGCGGAGAAGCTCACCGCGGGCAACGACGTCCTCACCCTCACGATGTGCGTGAACTATGGCGGACGCGTCGAGCTCGTCGATGCGATGCGCGCGCTCGCCGCCGAAGCCGCTGCGGGCAGGATCGCGCCGAGGGCGATCACGGAGAAGACTATCCGGCGGCACCTTTACGTGCCCGATATGCCCGATGTGGATCTCTTCTTGCGTAGCTCGGGGGAGCAGCGCACCTCCAATTTCCTCCTCTGGGAGTCGGCCTATGCGGAGATGGTGTTCCTCGACACGCTGTGGCCCGATTTCTCCCGCGAGGAGCTTTGGCGCGCCATCGAGGTCTATCTCTCCCGCGACCGCCGTTTCGGCGGCGCCGTGGATGCCCCCGTCGCGGAATAGGTTCCCACCCGGCGCGGTTGTCCCTGAGGTGACGACACCCATCTCCATTGATATCTGGTCCGACATCGCTTGCCCGTGGTGCTACATCGGCAAGCGCAACTTGGAGAGCGGTCTTGCGGCGGTCGCTGCGGACGAGAACGCCCCCGAGGTCACGGTGACGTTCCATTCCTATGAGCTCTCGCCGGACACCCCCGTGGACTTCGAGGGTGACGAACTCGACTTCCTCTCCGAGCGCAAGGGCATGCCGCGCGCGCAGGTCGAGCAGATGCTCGACCGCGTGACGGGCGTCGCCGCGCAGGCGGGGCTCGACTACCACTTCGATCGCGTGCAGCACACGAACACCGTGAAGGCGCACGAACTGCTGCACTTCGCGAAGGCGCAGGGGAAGCAGCGCGAGATGAAGGAACGGCTCATGTCCGCGTACTTCACCGAGGGGCAGCACGTCGGACGCATCGACGACCTTGTCGCGCTCGCCGCCGAGATCGGCCTCGACGCCGACGCTGCCCGCGCGGCGCTGGAGAGTAACCAGTACCTCGACGATGTCCACCGCGATCAGGCGCAGGCCCAGGCCTACGGGATCCAAGGGGTGCCCTTCTTCGTCATCGACGGCCAGTACGGCATCAGCGGAGCCCAGCCCGCTGAGACTTTTGAGAGCGTCCTCCGCGACCTCTGGACCCAGCGCGAGACGGAGCCCGTCGCGAGCTGATCCGGAGGGTCTGTATCGAGCCGATCCCGCGAGGCCCCCATCAAGCTGACCTTGCGAGGTCCGTCGGGAGACGGTCCCGCGAGTGTTGTCGAGGGCTGATCCCGTGGGATCCCGGGGCGACGTCCGGGGACGTCTCCTATGCCAGCTCCGACGTCACCTCCGCTGAGCCACCCACGTTGTATCGGCCCACCCACGTGTTTCTGTATTTAGGTGGGCGGTTCGGCAGGATGTGGGCGGTTCGGCGGGTTTGCGCGAGAGGGGAATCTGCGGAACGCTCGATCGCTCTCGGATGCGAGGGCGCGGGAAGTCGGCGCGGCTCAGCGCCCTGCGGCGGCGAGACTCTCTTCGATTGCGGCCACGACCTCGGGGGCGTCGGGCTTGGTGCGCGGACGGAAGCGGCGCACCGAGCCGTCGGGGAGCACGAGGAACTTCTCGAAGTTCCACTCCACCCGGCCGGACTTGCCGTTGTCATCGGTATTGTCCTTGAGTGCCTTGTAGAGCGGTGCGGCGTTCTTGCCATTCACCTTGATCTTGCTGTTCACGGGGAACGTCACACCGTACGTCGTCGAGCAGTACTCAAGGATCTGCTCCATCGAACCCGGCTCCTGGCCCAGGAACTGATTGCACGGGAAGC
>JAATFJ010000028.1 GCA_015655255.1 Actinomycetales bacterium
CGCTCGCCCCCGCGCTCACCGCGCTCCGGGTGGAGCTGCAGCGCTGCTACCCGGAGCAAATCCTCTCTGACGGAACGATCTCCCTGCTGTGGATGCTGTCATTCTTCCCGCGGTTCTCGATGCGGCAGGTCGCCATGCTTCATCCGAACCTCTCCGATCCCTGCCTCCGTCAGCTCACGGAGATCCGCGCCTTCGACCGCTCCAAGGCGGTCATCCCGCAGGAATTCGTGTGGGGCGATCAGACCTGGCGGGCCTTCAGCACGTGGAACTCCCTCGGCAACGAGCAGCGGCGTCTTCTCGCCCGTAAGCTCCTCGACGCCGGGGATGCGGCGGGTGCGTTCGAGCAGCTCCTCTTCGCGCATGAGCTGAGCGCGGCGGAGCATGTGCTCCGGCGGAGGTTCTTCACGATCTACGAGGGAATCACCCCGGAAGCCGTCCAGCGCCTCCGCGAGATTCCGGAACGGGAGCTGCGCACGCATCTCTCGCTCCGCGTCCTCGCCACGCTGCTCAATCCGTACTCGGACGACGCGAGTCGCCAACTCTGCGTCGAGAGCCTGCAGGCATTCGCGCGGCGCAGGCCGGATTCCGCGATCTCCCCCCTCGCCCTCGCCGTCCGCGGCGTGCTCCTCCTCCGCGGAGGCCAGCGTCTGGCGGCCCTCGGGCAGGCCGACGAGGTCGTCCACCAGATCCTTCGTCGCGATGAAGCCACGGACGGCGATGCCGACGAGCACACCCTCGCCGAGGCGAAGCTCGTCGCCGTGCTCACCCAGCTCGCGAGCGGGAGCTTCCCCGACCGCCGGGTCGTCTTCGCCCATCCCCTCGGCGAGCCCATGCTCGATCGCCGGAGCCTCTCGGTGCAGGACCTCCTGGAGGCCGTGCGGATGACCTCCTCTGGGCGGCCCACGCAGCCATCCACGCCGCAGCAGTTCGGCTATCGCGATCTCGTCTTCGGCGTCAGCCAGGTACGGGATGAGATCGCCGCATGGGAACGCCTGGATCATCGGAATGAGACGGGGGAGGAGACGACCGCCGATATCTCCGACGAACAGCTTGTCGAGGATGCACCGCGCTTCGACGCGTTCTACTCCTGGGGTCGCTGGGTGGGCACGCCTCCTCCGCTGCTCCTGCAGGAGGCCGCGCTGTGCGTGGCGATGCTCATCGTCGGCAACATCTCCGAGGCGGTCGCGCTCTCCCGCAGCGACACCCTGCTCGCCCCGCTCGCCCGCGCCCTCGTGGAACTGGTCAAAGGGAACCCTGCCGGGGTGCTCGACGAACTCGACACGATCGGTGCCTCATGGGGCGCACGCATCACGAGCGCCACGGAGGTCGTCCGTGCGGCGGCGTCCTACCGGCTCGGCAGGAAGGAGGCAGCGGGGCTCTCGCTGAGCATCATCGCGGCTCTGCCGGACTCGCTCATCGTCGGGGCGGCGACCCTCGTCTCCGAGGAAGACCTCGTCGCACTGTCGAGCGTTGCCGCCTGGTTCGCTCCGCTCGCCCAGCGCGCACGGATGGTCGGCTTACTCGGCAGCGGCCTGCTCATCCGCGCGGAGAAGGGCGTCAAACGCCTGACGAAACGGGAGCAGGAGATCCTCGCCGGACTCGCGCAGGGCTTCACCACGAAGCAGATCGCCCAGGAGTACTTCCTCAGCGTCAACACCGTCAAAACACATACGCTCGCGCTCTCCCGCAAACTGGGCGCGAGCGGACGTGCGGGGATCATCCGGAGAGCGGGGGAACTCGGCCTCCTCAGCTGACGGACCTCGTCGGCTCAGTCCGTCGCGGGGCGTCCCGCCGTCGTGACGATCTGGGCGGTCAGGGCGGCATCGAGTCGGAAGACCTCGGCGGCCGGATCCTCCCGTTCGATGAAGGGGACGGCACGCACCCCGGTGTCGTGCACCGTGACGACGACGCCGCCGAAGGCATCGATCGACGACTCCTCGCGGGGATCCTCGAACGCCCGTGAGACGTTCGTCACGCCCGGGGCGACGATTACGGGAACGCCCCGCACCGTCTCCACGACCGGGAGATGGTAGTGCCCGCTGAGGATGACCCGGACATCGCTGTCGGCGACGGCGTCGAGAAGCGCCGCGGCATCCTCGTGTGCGAGGGCGAGGGCCTGCAACAGTTCCGTCTGCGCATCGACCGGCGGATGGTGGACGACGACGACCGTTCCGTGCTCGACGGGCGCGCGCAGCTCCTCGCGGAGGAAGGCGAGCTGCGCCGGATCGAGCGCACCGTAGCCGCGGCCCGGGACCGAGCTGTCCAGTACGATCACGCGCCAGCCCGACTGCTCCGCCACTGAGACGACGGGTCGCGCGGGATCCTCGCCCGAGGGGAGCCGCCCCGCCCCGCCGGGCTGACCGCCGCCGAGCACGGCACGGAACGCCTCCCGTCGGTCATGGTTGCCCATCGCGAAGACCGTGCGTGCGCCGCGCTCAGCCGCCCAGGGCACGAGCACGGACAGCGCCCGCTCGTAGGACGTCTCCGTGCCGTCCTCACTCACATCGCCGGAGCAGACGACGAGATCGAAGCGCTGTCCGTCGATATGCGCGAGCGTGCGCCGGAGGTGATCCATCGTGTCGACGACGCCGTAATGAAGGGAATCGTCACCGAAGAGATGCGTGTCGGAGAGATGCAGGATCCGCAGGGATGTCATCCTCCCAGTATCGTCGCGCCGCCCGGAACGCCTCGTAGCACGCTGCCCCGTTCACCGCTTCTTCACCGCGGACAGCCCAGGAGCAGGGTCGCCGCGAAGAGCACGGGGACGCAGCCGATCGTCGTGAGGAAGACGGTGTCGCGGGAGATGTCCTCGCCGATGTCGTAGCGCTGAGAGTAGTTGAAGACGTTCTGCGCCGTGGGGAGCGCGGCGAGCACGACGACGATGAGTACCTCGTGCGCCGACAAGCCGAAGACGAACTGCGCGAGCACCCAGGCGAGCACGGGCATCACGAGGAGCTTGAGCGCCGTCGCGAGCAGCACATCCCGCCGACGCCCTTTGCTGCCGAGCACGCGCCGGCCGTAGAGGGAGATGCCGTAGCTGATGAGCAGCACGGGAACGCAGGCGTCCGCGAGGAGGATGGTCGGCTGCATGACGATGTCCGGCACGGGGATCCGGAAGATCGACACAGCGGCACCCAACGCAGAGCCCACGATGATGGGATTGCGCAGGGTCCGGCCGATTGTGCGCCAGATCGAGGTCTTCGCGCTCGTGGCAGCGTCGAGGATTGTCAGTGAGATCGGGGTGAAGATGAGCAGCTGCATGAGGATGACGGGCGCGGGGTACGCGGCGCTCCCCAGCAGGTAGAGCGACAGCGGGATGCCGATGTTGTTCGAGTTCACCTGCCCCGCAGACAGCGCCCCGATGACGGTCTCTCCCAGTGGACGCCGCCAGCCGAAGCGAGCGACGAGCGTATGGATCGCGATGATGATCGCCGCTGCGATCGCCGAGACGGGCAGCAGCGAGGAGAACAGCACGTGCGCATCCGCCTGGGCGAGCACCGCGAAGAGCAGGAAGGGAGAGAGGACGAAGAAGGTCAACCGTCCCAGGACGAAGCGCGCATGTTCGCCGAGCAGATTGATACGGCCGAGCAGATACCCGACGGCGATGGCGAGTCCCACCACGGCGAATCCGGTGAGAGTTTCGAGCACGCATCGAGCGTAGCGTGCGGCTCAGCCCCGCAGGGGTACGCGTAGCGCCGTGACGGTCCCGCTCCCTTCACCGAGCGCTGTCAGACGGGGAGAACGGCATGGGCCACGGCGAAGATCACCAGCCCCGCGAGAGCACCGACGATCGTGCCATTGAGGCGGATGTACTGCAGATCGCGGCCCACCATGAGCTCGATCTTCTCCGTCGTCTCCGCCGCATCCCAGCGCTCCACCGTGTCGGTGATGAGGGAGGCGATGTCGTGCCGGTAGCGATCGACGAGGAACACCGCCGCATCCGAGATCCAGCCGTCCACGCGGGACTGCAGCGACGCATCGGTGAGAAGCCGTGCGCCGACCTCTTCGACCGCCTGGCACGCCCGCACCCGCAGCGCGCTCGAAGGATCGGCCAGCGCCCGCAGGAGCCCCGCCTTCGCCGTGTTCCATGCCTCCGCCGCGAGCGCGCCGACGCGGGGACTGTCGAACAGCGCCGCCTTCGCGCTTTCCAGCTTCGCCCGCGTGGCGGCGTCGTGCTGGAGACTGTCGGCGAGGCGAGCGAGATAGCCGTCGAGCGCCTTCCGTGCCGGATGCGCGGGGTCGGCCTGCACCGCCTGCACGAAGCGGACCGCTTCGTGATAGACCGTGTCGTCGACGAAACGGTGCGCGAGCTTCGGCACCCACGAGGGCAGACGTCGGGAGACGAGCCCCGAGAAGACCTGCTCGTTTGCGGAGAGCCAGGTCGCGATGCTGTCGACGGCGATGTCCACCGCGCCGTGATGCGCATCCGCGGCGACGATCTTGCCGAGCCATTCACCCGCCGGTGTTCCCCACTCCGGGTCCACGAGATGCTCGCGGGCGAGATCCGCGATGAGGTCGCGGACATCGTCGTCGCTCAGGGCGCGGAGCACCGCGCTCGCGATCGTCGCCCCCTCCGCGGTGAGGCGTTCCGCAGGCGACGCCTCACCGGGGGTCGGCGCCGTGAGCCATTCACCCGCCCGCCGCGCGAGCGAGGTGCTCGCGAGCTTCGTGCGCACGACGCTCCCGGAAAGGAAGTTCGTCTCCACGAACTCGCCCAGAGTGCGCCCGATCTCATCCTTCCTCGTGGGGATGATGGCGGTGTGCGGGATGGGGATGCCTAGCGGATGACGGAAGAGCGCCGTGACGGCGAACCAATCGGCCAGCGCGCCCACCATCCCGCCCTCCGCCGCCGCCCGGACGTAGGAGAGCCACGGGTAGCGCCCCTGCAGTGAGAAGGCGACGACGAAGGCGATCGCCATGACGACGAGCGCTCCCAGCGCGATGGCTTTCATCGTGCGCAGGGCTCGACGACGCTCCTGGTCGGCGGGGGAGAGCAGAGCGGTGGGGGTCCGGGGCATGTCGTCATCCTCGCACGTGGCTCGGACACCTCCGCAACGGCGTTAGTCTCGGAGCGTGATCGAAGACATCAAGAAGCGTGCTCTGCACCGTACGAGCATCCTCGAGGGCCAGCTCCGCGGCGTCGCCCGGATGATTGAGAACGAGGAGTACTGCATGGACATCATCACGCAGTCCCGGGCCATCCAGCGGTCTCTCGAATCGCTCAACAGGCTGCTGCTGGAGAACCACCTCCGCACCCATGTGACGCATATGTTCGACAACGGCGGCGCGGAGCGCGAACAGGCGGTCGCCGAACTCCTCAAGGCCTTCGACTTCGACTCCAAATGACGATGTGCCCCCTCCCGAGGGGAGAGGGCACACGGTATTCCCGCGGAACGGTGCCGATCGGCTCTTGTGGAACGGTATCGATCAGGCGTTCGGGTTGACGATGATCTTCACGTGGTGCTCGTTGTTGTTGATGAGCTGCTCGAATCCTTCGTCGACGAGGTGGTCGAGCGTGATGCGGCCCGTGATGAACGGGGCGAGGTCCAGCTTGCCGCTCTCCACGAGCGCGATCGTAGAGGGGTGATCGCTCGCGTAGCCGATCGTGCCGCGCAGGTCGATCTCCTTGAGGACGATCTTGGGCATGTCGACCTCGGGCTTGCGGCCCCAGATCGACACGTTCACGACGACGCCGCCGGGGCGGACCGCATCGATGAGCATGTCGAGCACGACGGGGACGGAGGAACACTCGAAGGCGACGTCCGCGCCCTTGCCGCCGGTGAGCGCGCGCACGCGCTCGGCGACATCGCCATCGCGGGGGTCGAAGACATCGTCCGCGACACCCGTCTTGCGGGCCATCTCCTTACGCGCCTCGGAGAGCTCCGAGATGTAGACGGTCAGCCCCTCGGCCTTGAGCACGGCGGAGGTGAGCAGCCCGATGGGGCCGGCGCCGCCGACGATCGCCACCTGACCGGCCTTTGCACCGGAGCGCACGAAGGCATGGTGACCGACGGAGAGCGGCTCGATGAGGGCGGCCTCGTCGAGGGGGACGCTGTCGGCGATGGGGTGGACCCACCGGCGCTGCACGACGATCTTCTGGGAGAGTCCGCCGCCACGGCCGCCGAGA
>JAATFJ010000221.1 GCA_015655255.1 Actinomycetales bacterium
ATCGCCGTCTCGCTCACCAAGATCAACAACGACCTGCGCTGGATGGGATCGGGCCCCAACACGGGTCTCGGCGAACTGCACATCCCCGACCTCCAGCCGGGCTCCTCGATCATGCCGGGCAAGGTCAACCCCGTCATCCCCGAGGCGACGCTCATGGTGTGCGCGCGCGTCATCGGCAACGATGCGACCGTCGCCTGGGCCGGTGCATCCGGAGCGTTCGAGCTCAACGTCGCAATCCCCGTCATGGGAACCGCCCTCCTCGAGTCGATCCGCTTACTCGCGAACGCCTCCCGCGTCCTCGCCGATAAAGCCGTCGACGGCCTGGAGGCCGACACGGAGCGCGCCGCCGCCTTCGCGGGCATGAGCCCCTCGATCGTCACGCCGCTCAACAAGGTCATCGGCTATGAGGCCGCGGCGAAGATCGCCAAGTACGCCGTGGCGAAGGGCATCACGGTGCGCGACGCCGTGATCGACCTCGGATACGTCGAGCGCGGCGAGATCACCGAAGAGGTCCTGGACTCCAAGCTCGACCTCCTGTCGATGACGCACGCGGGCTGAGCCCCGCGGCGGATGCCGCGGGACCCCCGCGCACCCCCGCCGACTCTGTTTGCATGAGAAAAAGTCGAATGCATGAGCAGATGAGCGTGTTCGGTCATGCAAACGGGAAATCTCCATGCAAACCCGGGGGCTGCGCACGATGAGCGGCCGCTGCGGGGAAGAGAACCAATTGTGCGGGTAGCGATGCGTTGCGAAGAGACGGATCCCGACGCGTGGACACGCGCGGCGGGGACCGCTCAGTGATGCACGGCAGCAGGTCGCTCGTTTACGCGCGGGCGCGCGCCAGTGCCGCGCGAATCGCGAGCAGCACGATATCCCACTCGTGCAGGATCATCGCATAGTCGAATCGCAACGTCTCGTACCCGAGCAGGGAAGCCATAGCGTCGCGGTGCAGATCCCGATGCCGCTGGCGCGCACCCTCGTGGTTCCCTTTCCCATCGGCTTCCAGGATGATCCGCTCCTCGATGACCAAGTCCACCCGTCCCACACCATCGATGACCACTTGGACACGCACAGCGATTCCCGCGAGATGGAGCCGCAGCCGAACGATTGACTCCAGGCCGCTCTCTGCATCCGGACGGGCGAGATCCACCAGCCACCGCGCGTAGGAGGGAAGGGCGGCACGGACATTCGCACGTCCCGCAGCACTGATCGAGCGTGTGTTCCACGCCGATTCAAACGCGGCGAAGAAGAACTCCGCGCCATGCCGCACGTAAGCATGCACAAGCGCAATGTCGACGGGGGCAAGACCCAAGGACATTCGTCCCGGCGTGAAGTGCGAGACACAGGAACAGTCGAGATGGTGCACCCGTCCGCCCAGCCCCATCCAAACGTGCAACTCCGTCGCGTTCGTCATCGTCCAGATCCCCCGCGCGGTCAGGGCTGCCCCTCCGGTCAACGCCCCACCGTGATCGGCCGCTTGCACGATCAGCGGATTCGCATCCTGCGCCGCGAAGACGCCTTGCCGCACCTGTAGAACGCGTCCGGCGCGGATCGCCGCACGGACTGCCGATCGGGAACAGCCGAACGCCTTCAACTGCGTGCCGCGCGCGATCCCATCGAGATGGGCAAGAACGAAAACCGGGTCACTCATTCTGTCATCGTGCGCCTCACAGGCGCTCGCGCGGGCACGCTCACACTGTTTGGGGATGGATTTCCCGAAAGTCGCAGATGTGCAGAACGGCTATCGCCCGCCGTTTTGCATGAGGAGAGCCCGAGTGCATGAGCCGATGAGCGGGATCGACCATGCAAGGGAGAATTCCTCATGCAAACGGTGGGGAGGAAGGAATGCCGAGGCTCAGCAGTACCGGGGTCCCGTCAACGTCCGGGCGCGATCGTCAGCTGAGCTCCCAGCCCTCCAGGAGATCGGTGACGAGGGCGGCGATGGCGGAGCGCTCGGAACGGGTGAGAGTGACATGGCCGAAGAGATCGTGGCCCTTGAGGGTCTCGATCACGGAGGCGATGCCGTCGTGACGACCGACGCGGAGGTTGTCGCGCTGACCGACGTCGTGGGTGAGGACGACGCGCGAGTTCTGCCCCATGCGGCTGAGCACCGTAAGCAGGACGTTGCGCTCAAGGGACTGCGCCTCGTCGACGATCACGAAGGCATCGTGCAGCGAACGGCCGCGGATGTGCGTGAGCGGCAGTACCTCGAGGAGCCCGCGCTCGACGACCTCGTCCATGACATTGCCAGAGACGACGGAACCGAGGGTGTCGAAGACCGCCTGCCCCCACGGCCCCATTTTCTCGTTCTGATCGCCGGGGAGGTAGCCGAGCTCCTGCCCACCCACGGCGAACAGCGGCCGGAAGACGATGATCTTCTTCTGCTGCTGCCGCTCCAGCACCGCCTCCAGCCCCGCGCACAGCGCGAGCGCCGACTTGCCGGTGCCCGCACGACCGCCGAGCGAGACGATGCCCACCTCGGGATCGAGGAGGAGATCGATCGCGATGCGCTGCTCCGCGGAGCGGCCGTGCATGCCGAAGACCTCGCGGTCCCCGCGCACGAGTCGGTACTCGCCGTCTCCGGTCACGCGGCCGAGAGCCGAGCCCCGCTCGGAGTGGATGATGAGCCCCGTGTTCACAGGGAGCCCGCGCGCATCCTCGCTCACTCCGACCTCGCTCTCGTAGAGGTCGCTCATCTCATCGCCGGAGAGGTCGAGCGTGGAGATGCCCGTCCATCCGGAGTCCACGGCCTGCTCCGCGAGGTACTCCTCGGCCCGCAGCCCGAGCGACGCCGCCTTGACGCGCATGGGCAGATCCTTGGACACGATCGTGACGTCCTGCCCGTCTTGCGCGAGGTGCGCCGCGATGGCGAGGATACGGCTGTCGTTGTCGCCCAGCCGGATACCGCTCGGCAGCACCGAGGCGTCGGTGTTGTTGAGCTCCACGCGGAGCGTGCCGCCCTCGCCGATGGGAACAGGGAAGTCGAGGCGGCCGTGCTCGATGCGCAGTTCGTCGAGGTGCCGGAGAGCCTGTCGGGCGAAGTACCCGATCTCGGGGTCGTTCCTCTTTCCCTCGAGCTCCGTGATGACGACCACGGGGAGAACGATGGAATGCTCAGCGAAACGGAAGAACGCCTGCGGATCACTCAGCAGGACGGAGGTGTCCAGCACATAGGTGCGGAGATCCTGATCCGGTTCTGCTGCGGCCTGGCGCGTGTTCTTCCGACTGTGCTGATGCGCTGTACGTGTGGTCACGACCCACTCCCGACCCGGGATGCTTCCCGGCTAAACGACGAGTCGACCAGGGCCACGAGTCGCGATCCGAACGGCCGACTCGACCGGGCACCGTGCCCGATGCCTCGAAGGTACGACGCGCCACAGACATTCGGCGGCTCCGACACACCGCCGCCGTGTTACGCGCCGGTGAACTTCTCGTGCCCCGCGCTGTGCGCCAGCAGGACGCGCCCTCAGCGACCGAAGCGGCGGTCTCGATCGGCGAAGTCGCGAATGGCGCGGAGGAAGTCGACCTCGCGGAGATCCGGGCCCAGCGCCTCCACGAAATAGAACTCGCTGTGCGCGCTCTGCCACAGCAGGAAGTCGCTGAGTCGCTGCTCACCGCTCGTGCGGATGACGAGGTCGGGGTCAGGCTGGCCGCCCGTGTAGAGGTGCTCCCCGATCATCTCCGGCGTCAGGTGACCGGCGAGGTCTTCCAGGGTGCCGCCCGACGCGTTGTGCTCGACGATGATGCTGCGCACGGCATCGACGATCTCATTGCGTCCGCCATAACCCACGGCGAGGTTGACGTGCATGCCGTGGTGCTCCGCCGTGCGCGTCTCGGCGGCCGCAAGGACACGGGCGAGCTCGGCGGGGAGGATGTCGGCGCGGCCGACGTGCTGCACGCGCCAGTCCTGCTCATGGGAGAGGGAGTCGGCGAGTTCGGCGATGATCTCGATGAGATCGGCGATCTCCTGCGAGTCGCGCTTGCGGAGGTTGTCGGAGGAGAGCAGGTAGAGCGAGACGACGCCCACCCCGAGCCCATCGCACCAGCCGAGGAACTCACGCATCTTCGCGGCGCCGGCGCGGTGACCCTCCGCGGCCGTCGTGTAGCCGAGCTGGCGCGCCCACCGACGGTTCCCGTCGATCATCATCGCCACATGTGAGGGAACGGTCGCCGGGTCGATCTGACGACGTAGCCGCCGCCCATAGAGGCGATACAGCGGTCCCCGGCCCTCACTGTCGCGCACGTTCACGTGCCTACGCTATCGCGCATCCCCGTGCGAAGCGCACGGGACGATACACATGTGCCGTCGGCGGCATGCGCCCCCGCTTAGAGTGAAGGGGTGAGCACACCCGCCCCGGAAACGCCCGAGCTTCCTCAGCTGCCGTTGCTCGACGCGGCCGCGGCGGACGCGCACGTCGAGATCAAGCCCACCTGGCGCGGCTGGATCCACGCCGCGACCTTCCCCGTGGCGATCGCCGCGGGCATCGTGCTCATCACCCTCGCCCAAGGCACGCCAGCGAAGTGGGCGGCCGCGGTCTTCATGGCCAGCTCGCTGCTGCTCTTCGGGAACTCGGCCCTCTACCACCGGTTCAACTGGGGCCCGAAGACGAAGATCGTCCTCAAGCGCATCGACCATGCGAATATCCTCCTGCTCATCGCAGGAACGTACACGCCCCTCGCCGTGCTCGCCCTAGAGCCGCAGAAGGGGCTCCTCCTTCTTGTGCTCGTATGGAGCGGAGCGATCCTCGACATCCTCTTCCGGGTGTTCTGGATCAATGCGCCGCGCTGGCTCTATGTCGCCCTCTACCTTCTGCTGGGTTGGGCCGCGATGATGTACATCGTCGACCTCGTGTTCGCGAACGTCGCCATGATGGTGCTCGTCTGCGTCGGCGGTCTGCTGTACACGGCGGGCGCCATCGTCTACGCGCTCAAGAAGCCGAACCCCTGGCCGGGCCATTTCGGCTTCCATGAGATCTTCCACGTCTGCACCGTGCTCGCCTTCCTCTGTCATTGGGCCGCGTGCCTGCTCATCTCGCTCGCCCCGCATGCGCCGTCCCTCGGGCTTCCCGGCTGAGACGCACACCCGCAGCTTTCCCGCGGTGGATCGGCAATCTTTCGTAACACGATGTCACCGTTCGACATGACAACCACTACCGTCGAAGGTATCCCGTCTTCTTCTCCCCCTTCGGAGGTCCCTTCCATGCGCCGTCCCTTCCGTCTTGCCGCCATTGCTGCGTCGGCACTGACCCTCGCGCTCCTCGCGGGCTGTTCCTCCTCCGCGGACTCCTCCGACGGGGGGAGTGACGATGCGGAAAAGAAGACGATCACCGTCGGATTCACGCAGGGCCCCTACTTCGAGATGTTCCAGGAGGGCATCCAGCCGATCCTCGAAGAGGAGGGCTACACGGTCGAGACGCAGGACTTCACGGACGGCATCATCGTCAACGTCGCCCTCGACGACGGCGAGATCGACGCGAACATCATGCAGCACCCGCAGTACTTGAAGTCGATCAACGAACAGGAGGGTCTCGACAACGTCGCCCTCGTGCAGATCCCCGGCCCGCCCATGGCGTTGTTCAGCGACAAGAAGACCCTCGACGACGTCTCCGACGGTGACACCGTCGCCGTCCCGAACCAGCCCACCAACCAGTACCGCGCGTACACGCTGCTCGAGGAGCAGGGCTGGATCACGACCGCCGACGATATGGACCCCGCGACGGCCTCCCCTGCCGATGTCGTGGACAACCCGCACAACCTGCAGTTCGTCGAGATGGAGAACGCGCAGCAGGTCGCGGCCCTCACCGACGTGGACTACGACGTCATCCAGGGGAACTTCGTCGTCTCCGGCGGGCTGGAGCTCACCGATGCCCTCGCGCTGGAGAACCTCACCGATGAGTTCTCCGTCGTCGTCGCCGTCGCCGGCGGCAACGAGGACACCGAATGGGCGCAGGCGATCAAGTCTGCCTACGAATCGGACGAGTTCAAGGACTACATCACGTCGAACGACATCTACGACGGCTACAACCTGCCGGACTTCCTGGAGGACTGATGGCTTCACCGCACACTGCGGGCACGACGGGGGCGCCGTCTCCGGCGCCCCCGTCGGCGTCCTCCGACATCGCGATCCGCTTCGAACAGGTCTCTCGAAGGTACGGACGCGGCAGCGATGAGCTCACGGCGCTCGACGTCGTGGATCTCGCCGTTCCTCGTGGGCAGGTCTTCGGCGTCATCGGGCACAGCGGAGCAGGGAAGAGCACCCTTATCCGCATGGTGAACGCGCTGGAGACGCCGACCGAGGGACGTGTCCTCCTCGAAGACGTCGACCTCTCCGGGCTGTCCGCCGCCGAGCTGCGCACGGCGCAGAAGCGCACGGCCATGGTGTTCCAGCAGTTCCAGCTGCGCGAGACGGCCACCGTGCAGGACAATGTCGCGATGCCCCTGCGCCTCGACGGCGTCCCCCGTGCGGAGGCGCGCGAACGCGCCCGCGAGGCACTCGCCTTTGTGGGCCTGGAGGAGCGGCGGGAGAGCTACCCCGGGCAGCTCTCCGGCGGACAGAAGCAGCGTGTAGGCATCGCGAGGGCCATCATCCGGCATCCCGATGTGCTGCTGTGCGATGAGGCGACGAGCGCGCTCGATCCCACAACGACGCAGCAGATCATCGAGCTCCTCCGCCGGGTGAACCACGAGTACGGCACGACGATCCTCGTGGTCACGCACGAGATGGACGTCATCAAGGACCTCTGCCACATGGTCGCCGTCATGGAGGCGGGCCGCGTCGTCGAGCAGGGCCCCGTGCTCGACGTCTTCGTGCAGCCGCAGACGACCATCACACAGGCCTTCGTGGGAACCGTCATCCCGCACGAACTCCCCGAGCGCGTGCGCCGTGCCCTGGGCGGGGAGAACCCGCTGTGGCGGCTGCGCTTCCTCGACGAGGAGGTCACGACGCCCATCGTCGGCGCCCTCATCTCTCAGTTCGGTCTTGAGGTGAACATCCTGCACGCCGATATGACGGACATCCAGGAGCGCACGGTGGGCACGATGATCCTCCAGGTCGCGGGCCCGACCCCGCAGCGCGATGCCGCCTACCGCTATCTCGCGGAACGCATCGTCCACATCGAGGAGGTCTCGGCATGATCGACACCCTCATCACGAGCGACCTCTTCCTCACGGCGCTCGGTGCGACCTTCTACATGCTGGGGGTGTCCCTCTTCCTCGGCTCGATCCTCGGCGTCCTCATCGGCATCTTCGTCGTCGTCACACGACCAGGAGGGGTGCGCCCGAACCGAGTGATCTCCTTCCTCCTCAACGCCTTCATCAACATCGTCCGCTCGTTGCCGTTCATCATCTTGCTCGTGGCGATCCTCCCCTTCACGCGCCTCCTCGCGGGAAGCTCGATCGGCACGAACGCGGCGATCGTGCCGCTGACGATCATGATCGCACCGTACATCGGACGCCTCGTGGAGAACTCGCTCCTCGACGTCCCCGCGGGGATCGTCGAGGCCGCGCGCTCGATGGGCGCCACCCCCGTGCAGATCTTCACGCGCTTCCTGCTCCCGGAGGCACGCGGCTCGCTCGTGCTCGCCCTCCCCACGGCGACGATAGGACTGGCCCATG
>JAATFJ010000075.1 GCA_015655255.1 Actinomycetales bacterium
AGCGGACACGTAACGACGAAGCCTCCGCTCCCCTGAGGGTTCGGAGGCTTCCGATGTCCTGAGATATCACATGGTCGGGGTGACAGGATTTGAACCTGCGGCCTCTTCGTCCCGAACGAAGCGCGCTACCAAGCTGCGCCACACCCCGTGGCCAACCGTTTGAGTCTACATCATCGTCCCGGTCGTTCAGGACTCGGGCTCGTCGCGCGCGGTGAGGGTGAGGAGCGTCGCCTCCGGCCGGCACGCGAAGCGCACGGGCGCATAGATGGAGGTGCCGCAGCCCGCGCTGACGTTGAGGGGGACGGTGCGTCCGCCGTGGCGCCAGGTGCTCAGCCCCTTCGCCTGCTTCAGCGGGATGTCACAGTTGGCGACGAGCGTGCCGAAGCCCGGCAGGCACACCTGCCCGCCGTGCGTGTGCCCGCCGAAGATCGCGTCGGCGCCGAGATCGGTGAAGGCGTCGAGCACGCGCTGGTACGGAGCATGGGTTACGCCGATGCGCGGGATGTCGCCGTCGGGGGCTCCGAGGCCCCCGATCGCCTCCGGCAGTGCGTCGAGGCGGTCCCACTCCCGGTGGGCGTCGTCGACGCCGAAGAAGTCGATGGGGGAGCCCGCCACATTCACGCGCGCGGCGGCGTTGTTGACGTCGATCCAGCCGAGCTCTTCCGTGAGATAGGAATCCAACGCGGCGGTGTCCAGAAGCTCCGGGTCATCGGTGCGCGTCGATGGTCCGGAGAAGTACCGGAACGGATTGCGCGGGCTGGGCACGTGCACGTCGTTGGAGCCGTGCACGAACACCCCCGGGATCCCCGCGAGGGGGGAGAAGGAGCGGCGTATGCCGTCGAGCCCGCCCACGTGGCCGAGGTTGTCTCCCGTGTTGACGACGAGGTCGGGCTCGAGGGCGGCGAGCGACGCGAGCCAGTTCTGCTTGCGTCGCTGCCACGGCGCCATGTGCGCGTCGGAGACGTGCAGCACGCGGAGCGCGCGCGATCCCGCGGGGAGGGCCGCCGCGGAAGCCTCTCGCACCGTGAACAGATAGCGCTCGATCCCGATGCCCCACGCCGCGCACGCGGCCCCCATCGCCCCCACCGCGCCGAGCGCGATGAGGGCGGGGTGTGCAGTCCTCTTCCCCACTACGACGAGCAGGCGATGGTGATCGTCGTGGACATGTTTGCGCTGCTCCCGGAAGAGGGATCCGTGCCGGAGACCGTGGCGTCGTCATCGGAACAGGAATCCGCGAGGGAGACGTTCGAGAACCCGGAGGATCTCAGGATGGTCGTCGCATCGCCGGGACTGCGCCCGGCGACATCGGGGACGGTGGCTCCCTGCCCGTTGCTGGGGGAGATGGTGACGGTGGTCCCGCTGGCCACCTGGCCGGCGCTGGGACTCTGCGCGGCTACGACGTTCGTCGCCGCGTCACTGTCCACGGCACTGCCTTCGACGACGGTGAAGCCCGCGGCTTCCAGCGTCGACGTCGCATCGCTGATCGTCTTCCCGACGACGTTGGGCAGGGTGGCGTACACCGTGCGGATGAGGTTCTCATCCGGGGCCGGGAAGTCGTTGCCGCCGTAGACGGCGTTCGCGGCCTTCTGGGTGGCCTTGGCTATCGCGTAGCGAGCGCTGCTGAGAGTGGTACCCAGGGCCTTCCACTCCCATGTGGCATCGTCCGCCTGCACCTTCTGGATGCGGCCGACCCAGACGGCCGTCGTCACATTGGTCGTCGATTCGATCATCATCGTCGAGTAGTTCTCGTTCGTTCCCGTCTTGCCGAGCACGGGGACGCCGTCTCCCACGTTCGCGCTCGATCCGGTCCCGCCAGAAGTCATGACGGCTTCCAGGGTATAGGCGGCGGTGGCGGCGATGTTCTCCTCCACCGTGCGTTCGCAGGTCGAGCCGGGGAGCTCCATCTCCGAGCCGTCCTGCGCGACGATGCGATCGACGGCCATGGGCGCGCAGTAGATGCCGCCGTTGGCGATCGTGGCGTAGGCGCTGGCCATGGAGAGCGGAGCGATGGTCTTCGAACCGAGGATCTCGAACGGGGTGTTCGAGTCCGTCGTCTTGCCCCCGTTGGCGAGGGTGACGTTCATGCGGTCGGCGACGGCATTGATGTCGCAGAGCTCCAGCTCCTGCGCCATGGCGAGGTAGCCGCTGTTCAGCGAGGCGCGGGTGAAGGCCAGGACGGTCCCCACGTACCCGCTCACGTTCTGATAGTTGTTGATCTTCGTCGAGTTGCTGATCTTCGTGCCATCGCACTGGGTGAAGCTCGTAAAGACGCGGTTCACCCCGTTCAGCGTCTCGTTGATCGAGTGCCCGTTCTCCAGCCAGTCGAGGAGGGTGAAGAGCTTGTACGTGGATCCGACGGCGACGCCGCTGGAGCCGCCGTGTTCTATGTCCGCCGCGAGCACCATCGCTCTGTACGACTGATCGCCGGTGACTGTCTCCGAGAACGTCGTATTCTGCGTCATCGAGAGTATTCGCCCGGTGCTGGGCTCGATGGACACTCCGGCCCCGCCGAGTTCGTTTCCGTCGCTCGCGGGGACGTTCGCATCCATCGCCGCGACGGCGGGCTCCTGGACGCGGAGGTCGAGGCTCGTGTAGATCTGGAGGCCGCCGCGCTGCAGGGCGACCGCGCGCTCCTCGCTCGTGTCGCCGAGGACGGAGTACGCGTCGTCGTAGAGGAGGGACTCCTTCACGTACTGACAGAAGTAGGCGTCGTCGCCCGCCGCCGCGCAGCCCTGCTGGGTGTAGGAGATCGCGGGCGTGATGGGGGTCGCGATGGCCTCGTCGTATTGGGCCTGCGTGATCTTGTTGTCCTCGAGCATGCGGCCGAGGACGTAGTTGCGCCGTTCGAGCGTGTTGCTGTAGCCGTCCGCCTCGCCGTTGACGGCGTTGCCGTCGGCATCCGTCGACACGCCTTCCGGCATGTCGATGCGGAGGGCGTTGGGGTTCTGGACCATCCCGGCGAGCGTGGCCGCCTGGGCGACTGTGAGGTTGGCCGCCGTCGTAGAGAAGTAGTACTTCTCCGCGGCTTCCACCACGTAGATGTTGCCGCCGAAGCCGGCGAGGTTAAGGTAGCCGAGCAGGATGTCCTTCTTGGAGTACTCCTTCTCGATCTGCACGGCGTAGCGGAGCTCCTTGAGCTTGCGCTCCAGACCGTCCGCGCCATCGGTGTTGGTCGCCTCGACCCAGCACTCGTCGAGCTTCTCGTAGTAGTCCTCGTCCGTGGGCTGGGTCTCCTGCTCGCACTCCTGGATGAGGACGTTCTTCACGTACTGCTGGCTGATCGTCGAGGCACCGCGTTCGCTCGAGCCGAGGACGTTCTCGATGAGCGCCTTCGCGGTCGCGCCGATGTTGATGCCGCCGTGCTCGTAGAAGGTCTTGTCCTCGCTGGAGAGGATCGCGTCGTACATGACGGTGGAGATCTGGTCGAAGCTCACCTGCGTGCGGATCTGCTCGTAGAAGGTCGCGAGCTGCACCGGATTGCCGTCGAGTCCCGTGGCCCACATCGCGCTCGGCTCCATGGGTGCGGTGACGTCGAGGTTGTTCGGGAGGCTGTCGAAGATCTTCAGGGCGTTGGAGCCTGCGGACCCGACGACGGCGATGGCGGGGGTCACCGTAGCGGTCACGAGGATGCCGGCGACGGCGCTGAGCCCGACGAGTCCGAGGAGTCCCCCGAGCACACCTTTCACCGTGCGATTCTTCTGAGGCATACGCTTGATCGTAGGGGAGTTCCCTGAATACCGCCTTTGATGGGCCGCGAGCGCGGCGCATCGCCGATGTGCAGGAGTGCCATGACCACGACGTGGGAGTACCTCACCACACCGCTGCTGATCCACAACAC
>JAATFJ010000114.1 GCA_015655255.1 Actinomycetales bacterium
AGCTCGCTCACCTCCTGACCGAGCTCGAAGGTCTCTGTGGAGGCCGTGCCGGGGTCGCCGTCGACGGTGACACCGTCGGAGGCCGATCCCGCATCCGGGGACGTCGCACAGAAGTCTCCGGACGAGGCCTCCGGGCTGGAGGTGTCACTCGGATCAGCGGCTCCGCTGCAGCCGGTCAGGAGCAGCGCCGCCGTGGCGATCGTGGACAGGAGCAGAATCGGACGTGTGTGCACAGGAGGACCTCAGAACGATAGCGGGGACCCGTCCATCATGTCCTATTCCCCTTTGCCCGCGCTGGGAGCCGTGCCGCGCGCGGTGCATTCCCTCGTCGGCATATCCTCCCCGGTAGTCTTTTGCGGTGACCTCCGAGCAGCCCGATGAGCCTGTGCCCGCACCGGAAGAGCCGCAGGGCGAGGACACGGAAGCGGCGGAAGACGAACGACGGCTTCGCCATGCGGGAATCACCTACCGCATGGGACGTGCGATCATCGCCCCGCTCGCCCGCCTGATCTACCGGCCGCGCATCGAGGGCAGGGAACGCGTTCCCCGCACAGGACCCGTCATCTTCGCGAGCAATCACCTCTCCTTCATCGATTCGATCGCCCTTCCTGTGGCAGCGCCCCGCCCCGTCCATTTCCTGGCGAAGTCCAGCTACTTCGAGGGCACCGGGCTGAGCGGCGCGATCAGCCGCACCTTCTTCTTCTCCATCGGCGCCATCCCCGTGCGCCGCGGCGCCGGTCAGGCCGCCCTCGACGCCCTCGATCAGCAGCGTCGCCTGCTCGAGGAGGGTCTTGCCGTCGCGCTCTACCCTGAGGGCACCCGTTCCACGGACGGGCGTCTCTACAAGGGACGCACGGGCGTCGCATTCCTCGCTCTGCAGACCGGTGCCCCCGTCGTCCCCGTGGGGCTCACGGGGACCGATCGGGTCATGCCCGTGGGGGCGAAGGTCCCGTCTCTGCGCGAGCGCGTGACGGTGCGCTTCGGCGATCCCATCGATGTGTCGACGCACGGTCCGGCCGAGAGCGGGAAGGCCCGTCGTCTGGCGACGGACGAGATCATGGCGGCGATCCACGCCCTCTCCGGCCAGGAGCTCGCCGGTGTCTACAACGAGCCCCCGGCGCAGGGCACGATCGAGAAGATCAAGCAGGCTCTCCCGCACGAACGGCGCTGATCGCTGCCTCGTGGCGGACGGGGAAATTCACCGAGTTTGCGATGAAGCACCACTCATGCGCCTGCGCGTGCGCTCGCTGTGCGGCGGGGATCATCGCCTCCTCCGCGACGACGACCTCGGGACGCAGCAGCACCTCGGTGAAGGCGCCGCCCCCGGAGCCGTCTTCGCGCAGGACGCCCGTCGCGCTGTCGCGGTAGGAGACGACGATGACGTTTTCCCTGACGCAGGCGTGCAGATAAGACAGCAGATGGCACTCGGAGAGCGCGGCCAGCAGCATGTCCTCGGGGTTCCAGCGGGTTGCGTCCCCGCGGAAGGCTTTGTCGGCGGAGGCGAGGAGCGCCGGCTTCCCCGCGACCTCGACGGTGACGGCGCGGTCGTAGTCGCGATAGCCGCTCGTGCCGCTCCCCCGGTTTCCCGTCCATTCGGTCGTGAGCGCGTAACGGTGTTCCCCGAAGGGCAGGGCAGGGGAAGCGGTCATGTCCCCCAGTGTCGCACGGCAGGCGCAGGGTCCCGCAGGCGCGCGGGTGTGCCCTACTAGGCTGGAAGGATGCTGCAGACGCTCACTTCCTCGGATGCCGTGGAGCTCGCCGTCGTCGAACGGAGCGGCTTCGTCGAATCCCGCCACAGCGGTGCCGCCGTCGTCTTCTCGGCCGACGGCGGCATCAGCGCCCGCTACGGGAACGCCGATGCGCTCGTCCTGCCCCGGTCGAGCCTCAAGCCGCTTCAGGCCATCGCGAGCGTGACGGCGGGAGCGGCGCTCACGGGCGAACAGCTCGCCCTCGCCACGGCGAGCCATGCGGGAACGGACCGGCACGCCGACCTCGTCCGCGAGGTGCTCACGGCGGGCGGACTCACCGAGGACGACCTCGCCTGCCCTCCGGCCTGGCCGTCGGACACGGCGACGCGCGACGAGCTCGTCCGCGAGCACGGCGCCCCCGCACGCATCCGCATGAACTGCTCGGGCAAGCACGCCGCGATGCTGCGCGCCTGCGTGGCAACGGGATGGCCCACACGCGGCTACCTCGACCCCACCCATCCGCTGCAGGCGCACATCCGCGAGGTCGTCGAGCGACTCACCGGGGAGAAGATCGCGCACACGGCGGTGGACGGCTGCGGGGCGCCTGTCCCCGCGATCTCGCTCGCAGGCCTCGGCCGCGCGATCCACCGCATCGGCACCGCTTCGGAGCGCTCTCCGTTCGCGCTGCACCGCGTCGCCGGTTCGCTCGTCCGCGCCGTGCGCGACC
This sequence comes from Actinomycetales bacterium, assembly GCA_015655255.1. The sequence continues at coordinate 2,416 of JAATFJ010000114.1, forward strand.
ACCCCTGGGTCATCGACGGTCCCGGCCGGGCAGACACGATCGCCATCGAGCGGCTCGGCGTCTTCGCCAAGGGCGGCGCCGAGGGGATCATGGTCATGGTCGCCCCCGATGGGACGACGGTCGCGCTGAAGGTGCTCGACGGCTCGGCGCGCGCGGCCACGATCGTCGCCGCGACGCTGCTCGCCCATGCGGGCGCCCTGTCCCTCAGCGATGTCGAGGGTCTCGCCGCCGCGCTCCCCCTCGCGGTGCTCGGCGGCGGCACGGAGGTCGGGACGATCCGCGCGACCGTCGTCGGCTGACCCAGAGTTCTCCTGTCGGGGAGCTTCATTGCTCCCCGTTCCTCCCGCCGATTACCGTCTCTGTACGGCTTACCCGATTCGTGTCGCTGACCGACTCCGTGCCGCCGTTCGTGCCGCCCGGGCGGCGCGCTCCCCTGCTCTCGCGCACCGTCGCGTCGAGGCAACGGAGGAGGACGCGACGAGGCGAGTCCCCTGCGACGATGCTCCAGGCACGTCCCGCTCCCTTCCTCGCATAGGGCGGCAGCTCGCGGTGCCCGCCGATAGTGCGCACCTCACTCGCGCACTCGGCGAGGATGAGCAGCTCTCCGTCGGATCGGATGCGCTGTGCGAGCGTCCAGTTCCGTTGCCATCCCTCCGGATCGCCGACGATGATCGTGCCCGCACCCGGTGCCGCAGCGCGGGCCGGATCCACGAACGCGGAGGACAGCGGTGCCGGGGACGACGCAACAGCTCCCGCCGAGGACGATGTTCCCGCCAGGACGACGCCGGGGGCCCGCTCCTCCAGGGCGACGACCTCGCACGCGGGAAAGGCGGCGCGGAGCTGTCTCGTGACATGTGCGGGGTTTCCCGCCACGACGGCCGTGGCCGATTCGCCGGGCTCCCACGCGGCGACGCGCGAGCGGCGCCGACCCGGTGCGCTCTTCTCCGGTGTCCAGGCGAGCTGCAGCTCCCGATCGCCGTGCCGGGCTCGCCCGGGCGGACGATCGCGGCGGAAACCGTCGGGCTCTCCGCCCGCCGAGATGTGCTCCAGCTTGCCGCCCACGCGCAGGAGCAGTCGTTCCGGCAGCGCATCGAGCACGCGGGCGACGGGCCCGGTCCCCCGCGCGGCGGTGATCACGACCGTGCAGCCGAGCACGCCCGCGGAGCGCACGAACTGTTCGCAGCGTTCGAGGAACGCACTCGCGTACTCCGGCGGGAAGGCGGCGAGGAGCAGATCGAGATCGTCGCACAGCACGAGCGCAGGAGGGGAGACCGAAGGATCGGCCAGACGCGGGAGGATATCCCACGCCTGTTCGGGATCATCGGGGATCCACACGCTCTCGGGTTCCTGCGCAGCAAGCGTGCGCAGCGCGGTGGACCGCCCCGAGCCGCTGCCGCCGACGAGGGCGAGTCCTCGGTCTGTGCCGGGGCGCACCGCGATCACAGGCTGCCGCTGCTGGTCCGGTTCGTCGGCGAGGCCGAGGAGCAGCCCACCGGGGTTCCCTCTCCCCGCGAGTTCTTCGAGCTCGATCCGTTCCGGAAGAGGCGGAAGCCAGGGGCTGGACGGTCGCGCGCTGCCCGCCCAGCGTCGGCGCACGGCCTCCCTGTCCGCGTCCCCCGCCCGTGCCACGCGCATCACCTGCGGCTCGATGTCCTGCGGGCGCCGGAGGAAGGCAAGCCCGCGGGAGTCCGCACCGCCGGGAAGCTCGGCGGCAGCGTCGGAGCCGATGACGAGGCGACTGTCCGCGGCCTCCGCGACACGCAGGCTCAGACGCAGGGGGCAGTTCGCGGCGAGGGCGTCACGGATGACGCCCGTCGCGCGCTGTGTGCCGAGGATGAGATGCATTCCCAGTGCGCGCCCCCGTGCGGCAAGATCGGTGAACACCGCCGCAAGGTCGTCATGCTCCTGCAACAGCGCGGCGAACTCGTCGACGACGATGACGAGCCGCGGCAGCCGCACACCGTCCTCGTCGATGCTCCGCGCTCCCGCTGCCGCGAGCACGCCCTCCCGCCGCCGCAGCTCCGCCGTGAGACTCTGCACGCCGCGCCGGGCCTCCTCCGCATCGAGGTCGGTGATGACAGCCGCGACGTGCGGCACCGCCCGCAACGGCTCGAAGGCGGATCCGCCCTTGAAGTCCGCAAGGACGAAGACGACCTCCTCGGGGGCGTGCGCTCCCGCGATGGCGACGATCCAACTCGCGAGCAGTTCGCTCTTGCCCGCTCCCGTCATCCCCGTGACGATCGCGTGCGGGCCGTCGGCGACGAGGTCGAGAACGGGATCCCCGTCCAGTGCACGACCCAGCCGCACGGCGAGTCCTCGATTCCCCTCGGCCGTGGGTTGCACGAGTTCGGCGAGGCCGAGCGCGGTGGGGAGCACCGCATCCCTCTGCTCCATCCGTGCACTGCGCGCCGCGACGATCCGCGCCTGTGCGAGGGACAGTCCCTCCGCCGCGATCTCGTGCTCCTCCGTCGCCGTGCGCACCCGCGCCGACAGCGGATGCACGCAGTCGACGACGGTCGTCACGCCTTCGGGGACGTCCGCGCCTGGCGCGCAGAGCCAAAGGTGCGCATCGGAGACGGGCGGCCGCTCCCCCTCCCGCACGAGGGCGATCCGCCAGGCCCGCGTGCGCCCGAGCTGTGCGTGCGGGAAATCGCCCAGGCCGAGGTCATCGAGCCCCTCGCCGAGGAGGGCGAGCGATGACGCGGGGTGCGTGAGACAGAGCTGCACAAGGAGCGCGCGGGCCACCGCAGCGATGACAGGCCCCGGCCCGCGCAGGCAGAGACCGCGCCCGAGTGGCACCGTGAGCGGCGCCTGTTCCAGCACCGCCGCGCGGGCACGGAAGTCGGCGGCTCGTGCGCCTGCGCCACCGGACGTGCGCAGCCCGCTGCGCACGTGCCCCGCGCCGATGACCATGCTCGTCTGCGCGTCGACGGGGCTCCTGTCGCGGAGCGGGGCCTCCCGCAGACACCCTGCCGCGTCCCGGTGCCGCCGCCGCAGATGTTCCACTTCCTGG
>JAATFJ010000174.1 GCA_015655255.1 Actinomycetales bacterium
CGGCACGCTGGGCAAGATCGGGGTCTCCGATGCGGGCATCGGCGTGCACCTCAACATCCTCAACCATGTCAGCGACGGCGGGTCGCCGGGTGTGCCGATCCACGTCATCACCCGCAGGATCCTCGAAGAGGCCCACAGCGTCGAAGACGCCGTCGATATCGTGCACGGTGTCGCTGTCGGCGCATCGACGGCCCTGACCGTGGTCTGTTTTCGGGAGGAGCGCTCGGTGGCGGCATCGATGGAGATCAGCCCCGACGGAGTGGGTCTCATCCGGATCGACGAGGGCGAGGCCTTCGCGAGGGCGAACTCCTTCATAGACCCCGTTCTCGCCGAGGGCGATGCGACGCCGAGCTGGTCCAGCAGCAAAGCGCGAGAGGCGGTCTTCGGACGTTCCGGTTCTGCGCTTGCGCTCGATGACCCCGTGGAGCGCGCGCAGGCCCTCGCGGTCGATCCCGATAGCGGTGCGCGGTCGGCGGCGTGCGTCATCGCGCGCCCCGAGCTTCCCGCCTCCGTGCGCTGGGAGACCAAGCTCACCATCGCCCTCGGTTTCGCCCCCGCGCGTATCGAATACGCGATCGGCTCCCCTGCGGACGTCTCGCGGGAGTCGTGGCGCCGCTTTCCTCGCTGAGCCGTGCGCGGCCCCTCCCTCGTTTTCACATCCCTCTTTGCAGATAGGAACACGCATGACCGACACGAAAATCGAATTCCTCTACCTGTCCGAGTCGGACATGGTCGCCGCCGGTGTCCTGGACATGGCGACATGCGTCGACACCATCGCTGAGATGTTCGCGGTCATGGGTGCGGGGGATTACCGCATGGCGGGTCAGAGCGCGGAGTCGCACGGTGCGATGGTCACCTTCCCGGAGCACTCCCCCTTCCCGCGCATGCCGCATCACACGGAGGATCGACGGTTCATGGCGATGCCGGCATACCTGGGCGGCGACTTCCATGCGGCGGGGGTGAAGTGGTATGGATCCAACATCGCCAACAAGGAGAGCGGCCTTCCGCGCTCGATCCATCTCTTCATCCTCAACGACGTCGAAACAGGCGCTCCTCGTGCGGTCATGTCGGCCAATCTGCTCAGCGCCATGAGGACGGGGGCGGTTCCCGGCGTCGGGGCCCGTGTCCTCGCCGCTCCCGACGCGCGGGAGGTGGGCATCGTCGGGCCCGGTGTGATGGCGAGGACATCGTTGCGGGCCTTCATCGTCGCCCGTCCCGGAATCGAGACCGTCCGAGTGAAGGGCCGGAGCGATCGGGGCGAGCGAGCCTTTGCCGAGTGGGCGACCGCCGAGTTCCCCGGACTCCGCGTCACGATCGTCGACAGCAATGAGGAGGCGGTGCGAGGAGCGGATATCGTCACCTATTGCACGACGAGCGGCGGCGGGCCGGAGAACTACCCTCCGCTCCGTCGCGAGTGGGTCAAGGACGGTGCGTTCTTGAGCATGCCCTCCTCGGTGTCACTCGATGAGGGCATGAGGGGCGACGACGTCCTCAGGGTCGTCGATCATCGCGGGCTCTACGAGGCCTGGGCGGAGGAATACCCGTACCCGACCTACCGATCGATAGCGATCGTCGGATGCGCGTTCCTCGATGGCATCCATGACGGGACGCTGAGGGCGGAGGACGTGCACGACCTCGGCGATATCGTCGCGGGAACGGATGCGCTTCCGGAGCGGGGGCGGGAGCCGGTGCTGCTCTCCGTGGGCGGGATGCCGGTCGAGGACGTGGCCTGGGGGACGCGACTGCTCGTCGCCGCGGAGGAACAGGATCTGGGCACGCGCCTCACGCTGTGGGATGCGCCGGTGCTGGCCTGAATCGGGAGGGATGAGAATGTCGAGCATGGATGCCGATGTCGTCGTGGTCGGCGCGGGAAGCGTCGGATCGATGGCGATGTGGCAGTTGAGTAGGGTGCCGGGGCTGTCGGTGATCGGTCTGGAGAGGTTCGGACGCATTCACTCTCATGGATCCTATGCGGGGGAGTCGCGGCTGTTCCGCACCGCCTATAAAGAAGGTGCGCTCTACGTTCCCCTTCTGCAGGCGGCGCGCCGTCTCTGGGGCGAGCTGGAGGCGGAATCGGGTCGCGCCCTCTTCCTCCCCGTCGGGGCGCTGAACATCGGACCGCCCACGCACCCCGCGATCGTGGCGACGATGGCAACGATCGCACAATACGGACTGGAGCACGAGGTCCTCGATACGGATGACCTCTCTCGTCGTTTCCCGCAGCATGCGCGGCGTCCGGGAGATATCGCCGTCCTCGATCCGTGGGGAGGCGGGCTCCGTCCCGAGGCGTCCGTGCTCAGCGCCCTCGAGGTCGCGGAGCGCAACGGCGCGACGCTCTGCACCTCGACGCCGGTGCTGTCGATAGCGCATGACGCGGATCGCGTTATCGTCGAGGCGGAGGGGCTCACGATCCGTGCGCACCGCGTCGTCGTCACCGTCGGCTCGTGGACCGCCGAGCTGATGCCCGCCCTCGATGATCTCCTCTCCGTGCAGCAGCTCGGGCTCACCTGGTACATGCCGACGGACATTCAGAACTTCCTCCCGGACGCCTTCCCCGTGTTCATGAGGGACATCGGTGACATGCACATCTTCGGAGCGCCCACGCTCGACGGGTACAGCGTCAAGGTCAGCGGCGGGAGCGCAGGGATGCCCCGCGCTCGCCGTGTCGCCGATCTCCCCGACACGCTTCCCGATGCCGTGATCGCGGAGGCCAGTCGGCGAATCGCGGACTTCTTCCCGACGATGATCTCGGAACCTGTGCGATCGAGCGTTCATCACGAGTCGTTCACGGCCGACAAGACTCCTCTCGTGGAACGCGATGCCTCCGGGACGATCGTGACTGTCGCCGGGCTCTCCGGACACGGCTTCAAGCTGGCACCCGTCCTCGGACGGCTGGCGCGCGACCTCGTCCTCGGCGAGGCGAGCGCCTACGCGCGAGAGGAGTTCACCGCGACGGAGCACCGACGACGGAGAGAGGCCCGTGCCATCGCTTGACCTTCGTCAGGTCCGCCGACCCGCGGTGGAATCGCGATAGTGGACCTCGTAGGGGATCTGTGTCTCCACCTTCCCCATTTCATTGCCGGACGAGATGATCTCGAAGAGCGTCTCCGCGCACTGGAGCCCGACCTCGCGCGGGTGCAGATCGATGGCCGTGATCGCGGGGATGCCCGCCTGCATGAGCGCGGAGTCGACGCAGGAGGCGACGAAGACATCGCGTCCGACGTCTCTGCCCCGCTGCTGCAGATGCGCGGATGCGAGCGTCGCGGCATCCGCGGGAGCGCAGATGATGGTGTCGGCACCGTGGTCGAGGAGATCGTCGACGGCGCCCACGATGTCCTCGTCCGAGGGGATGAAGGGAACCCGGGCGAGATGGTGCGGAACGCCGGTGCTCCCGCACCACTCGGTGAAGGTGCGCGTCAGCGCTGCCACCCAGGAGCTTTTGTGGTCGGGGACGATCAATGCGGGATGCCGTGATCCGGATGAGACGAGCCCGCCCAGCAGCTCTCGCATCGCCGCAGAGTGATCGATGAAGACCGTGCCGTTCGCCTCCGGCCCGGAGAGCACCCGCTCCGCGGTGACGGTCGGCAGGCCGCTGTCGAGAAGCCGCCGGACGAAGCCGTCGTCAACGGTCGGGTCGCTGATGATGACGCCGTCGACGTGCGGCAGGCGGTCGCGGTTCTTCCCCTCGTTCCCGGCAAGCAGCACGACGTCGTAGCTGTGGGCCGGTACGGCGGAGAGGACGCCGAAAGCCAGCTCGATGTAGTACGACGAGCGCCGCGGTTGATCGGGGATATGGAGTGCGATCATGCCGGTGTTCGAGGTTCGCAGCGAGCGTGCCGCGATATTGATCTGGTAGCCGAGCTCCTCCGCCGCGCTGCGCACGGCCTCCCTTGTCGCGGCGGAGACGCGTCCGGATCCGCTGAGCGCATCGGATACGGTCGTCTTCGACACCCCCGCGCGCCGAGCGACATCGTGCACCGTGGGCAGGCGAGGGCGGGACATACTCGTCATGATAGGGCCTCGACACCGGGCGGGACGCCGAGCCGACCGTGCCCGGGTGGGATCTTCCCCGGCCTCGTCGCAGGTGATAGCGTGGAGATGCCGGAACGTTCCGGCGAATGTGCAGCTCTCCTGCGGCAGAGCGACGACCGTTGGAGGAAGAACCCATGCGCGCAGTGCTGTTGGACGGCCCAGGGCGCATCAGCGTCGAGGACGTCCCGGATCCCGCTCTCGTCCTTCCCTCGGATGCCATCGTTCGCGTGCTTCTGACCTGCGTCTGCGGGAGCGATCTCTGGCCCTACCGGGGCTATGGTCTCCAGGACGGGCATGCGCACCGCATGGGGCACGAGTTCCTGGGGATCGTCGAGGACATCGGCTCAGAGGTCCGCACGATCCGCCGCGGCGACCTCGTGGTCGCGCCGTTCCGCTTCTGCGACGGAGACTGCGATTTCTGTGTCGCAGGATTGCCGAGTTCCTGCAGGCGAGGAGGAATGTGGGGGCGCGGTCAGGCCGACGGCGCCCAGGGGGAGGCGCTAAGGGTGCCGTTCGCGGATGCGACGCTCATCGGCGTCCCGGGGTTCGACGCGTCGGCCTTGCGGGCCTCCGCTGTTCCCAATTCTCTCGCATGGTCTCTGCTCGCCCTGGCCGATGTCCTGGGCACGGGGCATCATGCCGCGTTGGCCGCGGGCGTCACGGAGGGCAGCCGCGTCGTCGTGATCGGCGATGGAGCTGTTGGCCTATCCGCCGTCCTCGCCGCACGGCTCCTCGGCGCCTCCCAGGTCGTCATCGCGGGCAGTCACGAGGAGCGCTTGCGGGTGGCCGATCTCTTCGGAGCCACGGATCGCCAGTCTGGTCGAGGCGCTATCGCCGGGCAGGAACTGGTCGATCGGACGGGCGGCGGTTTCGAGCACGTGATCGAGTGCGTGGGCACGTCGTCCGCCTGGGAGACCGCGCTGACCGCCGTCCGTCCCGGTGGCACCATCGGTTACGTCGGAGTGCCGCACGATGTGAATTCGGAGTTCATCCTCTCCCGTCTCTTCGGGAAGAACATCGCCGTTGCCGGTGGACTCGCGCCCGTCCGCGTCTATATCCCGGCACTCCTGCCGCATGTCCTCTCGGGACGCATCGATGCCTCCCCTCTCTTCGACGCATCCTTCTCGCTGGAGCAGGCGCCCCTGGCATATCGGGGAATGGATGAGCGCACCGTCATCAAAGCGGGAATACGACTGCCTCAGTGAGAGACCGACGGCGCGGACGGTGCGTCGTAGAGGTTCACCGGCAGGGGAGCGAACTCGTGCTCGCAGGGCATGCCGATGAGGCACCGGTAGGTCCCGTCGGTGAGGTTGACGATGCTGGAGGCCACCGTGCAGGACTGGAGATGACGCGGTTGCATGTCATCGATGTGTCGGCAGAGGCCGTCGGGCGCGCCGAAGTGGTCTCGGAGCGCGGACGCCGCCGCCTCCTCCGGGGCCTGACCCTGGCGGAGGGCGGAGACGAGACCGGAACGCAGGCGCGGCGATCGGTACAGGGAATCTGGTGAGAACGGCCGGTAGTCCCTCTCCAGCTCAGAGGGGACGCCGTATTCGTAGTGGTTCGCGTGCGTGAGGACGCCACTGCCCGCCTCGTGCCAGCGGTGGCGCGTCGGGGTGGTCTCCAGATCGAGAGCCCATCCGTCCCGATGGCTGATGAGGAGGTTGGCGGGGATCTGCTGGCGGACGCGGAAAGGGACCCTGAGGGCGTCCCGGAACGTCCAGGAGTCGAGGATCATGCGACGGATGAATGCTTGCGGAAGGCCGATCTCAGTTCCGAACCGGCCGCCGAGCCCGTTCGCGTTGAGAGCGATGCCTGCGGAGTTCGCCCCTTGCCGACCGATCTGACCGGCCTCCACCTGCATGATCACCGTGGGGCGCCCGGGCTGCGTGATGCGGAGCATGACGATGGTGGGGACGGCGAACGCCCGCCAATCCCAGTTCTGGCCTGCCAGCGTCTGCCCCTGAGCGATGTCGGGAGCGATGAAGAACGAGGAGCACCCGTCTTCGTCCTCGTCCTCGTTGCCGAATGTGGTGTCATACGCGATCTCGCCGCGCGCGTTGAGCACCATCAGGCTGAGGAGATCGATCCCGGAGCCTTCCGCGATGCCTTCGAGCTCGTCGAGGAGATCGGGCGCATCGTGGTGCACGAGCGGAATCCATGCCTGTGCTCTTCTGGTCACGGCATCCCACGTCAGCCCATGGCTCTCCTCGAACGCGGTCGCATAGCCGTCGATCGATTGCGCGATGAGGTCGGTGACCTGCGCGCCGTAATCGCGACCGCGCTCTCGGGGAGTGGAGCCCGCGACGTCGACGAATCGTACCCGGGAGGCGTTTGTGTGCGTCACCGTTCTGCCTTCTGCCCCGTCGTCGCGTGGCCGTCCTTCTCGCGTGCGATCACTTCGTCGAAGAATCGCATCGCGGAGGAGAACAGCGGACCGGGATCGTGCCCGACGCCGGGAACGCTCACTCTGCTCACTTCCGCTCCGCATCTTTCCAGCGCGTCTGCGAGCGCTAGGGCTCTCTCCACACGGGTCGCTCCGAAATCGTCCGCTCCCGGTGCCCAGTAGGGCCCGGAGGGCATGCGTGCTCCGGAGACCTCCCAGGTCTCGACATCCGCTTCGCCGACAATCACCTGCGTCTCGAGACCGCGAAGCGCGGGGAGGCTCACTGCGCGACCGAATCGTTCACGGGTATCGCTCGTGCCGACCCACCACGGGCGATCGTCGTCGGGGATCGTGATCCCGCCCGGAGCCGCGATCGAGACCCCTCGGACCCGTTCCGGATAGAGCATCGCCCAGCGGTGGACGAATTGCGCTCCTCCCGAGAACCCGAAGAGGAAGAACCGTCCTACGTCCAGGTGGAACTGTTCCGAGGCCTCTTCGAGGATCTTCAGGAAGACCGTGTCGTATCGAACGCCCTGGGCATCCAGGTACTTGTAGCCGTGCAGGTCTCCGGCCACGCGAATGCCTGCCGGGAAAAGCGGGAGAAGGAGCGCAACTCCTGTGCGCTCGGACCATGCCGAGAAGGCCGTACGGTAACTCTCTGTCCAGCGCATCGTGTCGTGCACGAGCACAGCGACGGGGGAGGGCGACGCCGCATCGGGGCGCTGCGGGACGTACGCGCTGAACCCGAAGCGCTGATCGAAGGAGGAAGCGAAGTATGCTGTAGTACCTACTTCATAAAAATGTTGAGGGTCGCGAGGCCTCTCGAGCGAAATATCAGGGTTTTTAGAGGGATCTGCGCTCATCGCTACTCCGTCTCATGCATAGGTTACGTCCATTATGTAGTGTACACTACACCTAGATCCAAGGGGGAGAGCATGGCCGAGCGGGAGAATCACGCGTGGACGGAGGCGCTTGCGCGCTGGGAGTCGCTTGCCGGTGCGGAGCGACGCGTTGCCGATTTCGTTCTGCAGAACCCGGATCGCGTCGTCTTCATGAACGCGCTCGATATCGCGGAGGAGACCGGGACGAGCGACGCGACCGTGGTGCGAGCCACGCGTTCGCTGGGTTTTGCAGGGCTAGCCGACCTCAGGCACCAGGCCGGCACCCTGGTAATGCGCGACGTCGCTCCGGACAGGCGGCTTTCCTGGCGGCTGGAAAGCGTGGACGACAGGACTACGCCCGAACTGGAATTGGTCTCCGCAGATCTCGTCGACAGGATCGGGGAGGTCCTGCGCGTGAACGGCCCCGAGCGCATCGCTGCCGCAACGGCAATGCTCGACGCTTCGAAAAAGGTCATCACCTATGGGGTCGGCCTTTCCAAGATCAGTGCGGACTATGCAGCCACACGACTGAGGAGACTCGGCGTGGACGCCGTGCACGTACGCAGCGCAGGGTTCGACCTTGCCGATGACCTGCTTGCCCTTCGCGGTACCGAAACGGCATTCGTCTTCGTGCCGGGGAGGCTACTGCCGGAAGTGACCATGCTCATGGAGCAGGTGGCGGAGAGAGGGAAGATCATCGTGGTCACGGACACCGTGCCGATCGTCGAGTCCGACCGCCTCCTGCGGCTCTCCTCGCCGCTTTCCCCGGGCGGCCTCAGTGGGGAGATGATCATGAGCCTCCTGCTCATCGATGCACTCGTTCTGAAGATCGGTCGGTCCAACGCGACGCGGGCAACACGGTACTCCCGGCGGCTGTCTTCGCTTCGGGAGCGGATCGTCCTCTCGGAGGACGTGTAGAGGTCTCTTCTCGTTTCGAGGGTCGGACGTTGCGTCGCCTCTCGCGGACCGCCTGCTGCTTCAGATGTTTTTCCCGCCCCTCTGCACCGGGGAGAATCGCCGCCCGGAGGAGAATGGGAGAGTGGACAGCACCGCGCATTCGTACTTCCGGCCCGGTCATGGCCTCGCGATCTTCTGGATCGGAGCCGCGATGACCGCCTGGGCGGTGTCGTTCCTTCTCTACCTGGAGTACGTCGGTCAGCTGACCGGCTCGGACGCCATCGTCAGCTGCGACGTCAGCCCGCTCGTCACGTGCGGGCCTAACCTGCTGTCGCCCGGCGGCAACCTACTCGGTTTCACGAACTCTATTCTCGGCATCGTCCTCTTCCTCGGGCCCGTCTTTGCGGGGGCGAGCGCGCTCGCCACGGAGCGGGGGATGCGGGCCTGGTACTGGCGGGTGTTCTCGGTGTTCGTGCTCGGCGGTTTCCTGCTCGTGCACCTCTTCGCCTACCGGAGTGTTTTCGAGTACGGCAGTCTGTGCCCGTGGTGCATGGTCGTCTGGCTCATGACCATCCCCCTGTTCTGGAGCGTCGCCGGATGGACGCTGAGGGAGGGTGTCTGGGGGACCGGTTGTCGCCGTCTCGGGGGCGGCATCCTCTCCTGGTCGCCGCTCATCGTCGTGCTCGACTATGCGCTCATCGCATTGACGGCGCAGCTGCGGCTGGACGTTCTGGGCAGCCTCTAGCTAAACGGCGTCCTCGTCCACGGGAGGTGTGAGCTTCGCGTCCCGCAGTGAGAAGAGGTGATCGACGGCCTCGCGGAGGCGCACGGCGGCGGGCTCCGTCTCCTCTTTCGTTCCATGGATGACGAGGTTCAGTGCTGCCATGACGAGTACGACGGACCCCGTACCCGCTTCGGGGTCCGTCGTGCGCTCATGCGCCAGGGCGGTGAGCTCTCCGCGGACTTTGCTCATCCACTGGCCGAACGCCGGAGCGAGTTCGGGCTGCTCGGCGAGGATCTCCTTGACCCGCTGGTGTTCGCGGTTCTGCTCCGCAAGGCCCCCGATGAGGTCGCACATCGCCGGGATGAGTGCACCCCGGGCTGTCCGGAACCGTGCGATCGCCTGAGGGGCAATGAGCGTGTCCGGGAGGCCGAGAACGGCCGCGGGCTTTGACGGGAAGTAGTTGAAGAACGTCCGGGACGAGATGCCGACCTCTTCACAGATCTGCTCGATGGTCGTCGCCGTGATGCCATTCGCCTCGACCAGCGCGAGTGCGGTCCGGTGGATGGCGCGTCGGGTTGCGTTTTTCTTTCGCTCACGGAGAGTGCACTCTCCGGAGCTATCGTCGTCATCGCTCATGGGGGTATCTCTTCCCTACACCTTATCGGCGCTCGCTTCGTCGGGCTCGGGCGCCGCCGCCTCGCGCTCCTGGGAGCGTTGCGCGGCGGCCTGTGCCTGAAGCGCGGACACCGAGCGCAGCGGCGGCACCCGGAAGAACAGCGCGAGGACGAAGGCGAGCAGAAGCACGGCGAACGCAACCCAGTAGACGGTCACGGTCGAGGCAGTGAATCCGGAGAGGAAGGGCTTCGCGAGCCGCTCATCCGCGCCCGTGAGGAAGGAGGTGTCGCTCGTCGCATCGCTCGACGTGGACTCCACATCGGAGCCGGAATCGTTCATCTCGTCGATGAGCGTCGGCACGAGCTGGTCCACCCAGCCCTCGCGCTGCGCCTTATCGCTCCAGTCCACGGAGACGGTGCCGTCGGACGCGAGCGTGGCGTTCGCCTTGTCTGCAACGGTCTGCAGCGCCTGCTGCTCCGCCGCGGGCGTCGCGGCC
>JAATFJ010000253.1 GCA_015655255.1 Actinomycetales bacterium
CCACGTCAACGACGTGACACCCAGCACCGAGAACTACACCACCCCAGGGGACGTCACCGCGGTCGCCGCTACGCAGTGCGGGAGAACGCTGCCGCGCTCTTCGGGCTCACGGGGTGAGGGTGGCTCCCCTCCCCTGCGTCGCGCCGATCTGTGCAACACCCGCGCCTCTTCAGCTGACGACATCCTCCGCGCGGGGAGCGATCACGTCGAGCCCGGCCGCTACCGCAGCCTCGCTCAGCCGCTGGTCGTAGGTGAGGACGGCTTCCGCATCAAGTCGCATCGCGGCCTCCAGATGCAGGGCGTCGAGGGTGCGCAGATAGGGCATCGGCAGGAACCCCGCGGAACGATAGGTGGCCCTGTCGAGTGCCGCGAGCGACACGCCCTCGAGAATCGCGCTGACCTTCGACTGGTCGCGCCCCTCTCTCACGGCAACGCGACGAAGCTCGGTCTCCAGCAGGTCACTCGACACCAGCCGGGCGGGCGTCCGATCGAGCCATCCCACCAGCGCTCTCGTCTCCGGCTGTGAGACCAGGAGCGCTCCGAGCGCCGATGTGTCCACATATACCAGCGGGTCGTCACTCATACGCGATCCGCCCGCAACTCCTCGAGGATCTGCCCCATCGAGCGATCACCCTCGACCGGCTGAGGCTCCAGCGAGGCCCAACCGCCGACCCGCTTCGCCGGCCGGGCAATCGATAGCGTGGGAGCCGGGGCGTCGAGAGGAACAATGCGGCCAACGGCGACGCCACGGTTGGTGAGTACGAAGGACTGTCCCTCGGCCACCGCGCGTAGGACCCGTCCAGACTCGTTGCGCAACTCCCGCTGCGAAAGGCTTTCCGCCTGCCGTTCAGCCTTACTCATGCGGGAAGTGTAGCACCCGCGCTACGCGTAGGGATAAGAGCACCCACGGGACCACGCCCCGCTGCATGCCAACGATCAGGAGCTGCGTCTCGATGAGAGTCAAGACACCGCAGAACGCTCGACCCGGGTCCTCTGTCGAAGATTCCGCTATGAGTGCACTCTGCCTGATCCGTGGCTGTCGCTTCTCCCCACCAGCGGCTGATTCGAGAACGGGAACTCGACGACATTGCCGTCGCGCTTGCGAGCACTATGGCAAGGCCAGGAAATCACGCAACCATCCATCCACTTCGCGCATCGCCTCGACATCGATCATTCCAGTCACGTCGAACAGACGTTCCCGCGTAACGGTGCGGGGCTGCTCGGTCATGGCATACGTCTCGCCGGGCAGGTTCAGGTTCTTCCCCGTGAGCTTCACGTGGTTCGGCCAGCCATGGTCGCGAGTCGTGCAGGGAACGATGATGGCAAGGGTGGCCGCTTGCTCCAGATAGAGATCGCTCGCCACCACTAATGCAGGCCTTCGACCGGCCTGCTCCCGACCACGAACCGGGTCGAGTTCTGCCCACACCACCATGCCGCGGCCAAGCTCAGGCTTCATCGGGAAGTGCACCTACGGCGAGATCCCACGAGGCGAACTCATCCCAGTACTCCGCATTAGCAGCGCAAAACGCCTGCCCGAAAGACTCCATGCGACGTCGACGCTCGTACGCATCGAGCAAGCTCTCGATCAGCCCCGCGGCCGGAAGTCCCCGCTCCTGCGCGTCACGATTGATGCGGTCCCTGAGCTGGGTGGACCACCTTGATGGTCGTCATGCTCATGCGCAGGAGTATACCGATAGGTAGCCGATTTCGACTACCTCAACAGATGCTTAACGGCGACCGATCTCCAGGCGGTCACCGTCCACTCCTCGTTCGGCCCTGATCAACATGATGCGCGCGAGTGCGGCAGTCACCAGTGCCACCAGAGTCGCGATTCCGAGCGGCAACGGCCACCACCCGGAGCCGACGGCGACCGCGAGCGCGATCCACGGGAGCGCCGCACCGATGGTCGCGCCGAGAGTTCCGATTCTGATCCGAGCTGAGCTACTGCGACGCAAGTCGCGATCCCGAATCGCCACAGCGACTGCTCCCCCTGTGGCTCCAGCGAGTCCCGTTCCGACTCCCAGCACGCCGCTGAGAAGTACCCAATAGACGAACCCACCCCACCCGGCCTGCGCCCGGTAGTCCGCGTTGCCGCCAAAGTAGATCGCCAGCCCCACGAGGGCACCGAGGAATGCAGATCCAGCGAGAGCCCACCCCATAGTGGATCGATAACGTCGCCAGAACACTCGGCCTCCCCAGATCCGCTACACGTTGAAGCGAAACTCCACCACATCCCCGTCCATCATGACGTAGTCCTTGCCCTCAAGCCGCGCCTTGCCTTTGGCCCGCGCCTCCAGCACGGAACCGGCGGCAACGAGGTCGTCGAAGGAAATGACTTCGGCCTTGATGAAGCCCTTCTCAAAGTCGGTGTGGATGACGCCGGCGGCCTGCGGGGCCTTCCAGCCCTTGCCGATGGTCCAGGCGCGCGCCTCCTTGGGGCCCGCGGTGAGATAGGTCTGCAGCCCGAGGGTGTCGAAGCCGATGCGGGCGAGCTGGTCTAGCCCGGACTCCTCCTGCCCCGTCGAGGCAAGGAGCTCTGCGGCGTCGTCGGGGTCGAGGTCGATGAGCTCCGACTCGATCTTCGCGTCCAGGAAGATCGCCTGGGCGGGCGCGACGAGCGCGGCGAGCGCGGCCTTGCGCTCCGGATCGGTGAGCACGGCCTCATCGACGTTGAAGACGAAGATGACGGGCTTCGCGGTGAGCAGCCCCAACTCACGGATCGGGGCGAGGTCGATTCCGGAGACGGAGAGGAGCTGGCCGCGCTGCAGCGCGTCAATGGCGGCCCGCGCGGTCTCCAGCACGACGGGCTCGATCTTCTTGCCGCGCACCTCCTTCTCGTAGCGCGTGGCGGCCTTCTCCAGCGTCTGCAGGTCGGCAAGCATGAGCTCCGCGTTGATCGTCTCCATATCGGAGGCGGGGTTCACGGCGCCGTCGACGTGCACGACGTCGTCGTCGCTGAATCCGCGGACGACCTGTGCGATGGCGTCCGCCTCACGGATGTTCGCGAGGAACTGGTTCCCCAGCCCCTCCCCCTCGCTCGCCCCGCGGACGATGCCCGCGATATCGACGAAGGACACCGAGGCGGGCAGGATCCGCTCGCTCCCGAAGATCTCCGCGAGTGTCTTCAGCCGCGGGTCCGGCAGGTTCACGACGCCGACGTTGGGCTCGATCGTCGCGAACGGGTAGTTCGCCGCGAGCACGTCGTTCTTGGTCAGCGCGTTGAAGAGGGTGGACTTGCCGACATTGGGCAGACCGACGATTCCGATAGTAAGAGCCACGGGTCACGAGTCTACCGGCGCGCCCCTCCCCTCCCGCGCCCCGCCGCCGCACCCCGCCGCCGCGCCCCGCCGCCGCACTCCGTGTATGTGGCGCGTATCGACGGATTCTCGACTCGAAGACGGCGGAAAGCGCCACATAGACGGGAAAGGGCGGAGGGAAGGAGACGCGGGAATGCGCGGCAGCGCGGCGCGTCCTCTGGCGCACCGGGTCGCCGAGGAGCAGAGTGAACGGGTGCCTGTGGACTTCACCGCGATCGACTTCGAGACGGCGAACTCCAGCCCCGCATCGGCATGCTCCGTCGGGCTGGTTCGCGTGAGAGACGGCGAGGTCGTCGCCACGACAGGTTGGCTCATCCGCCCGCCCGCAGGGCACGACGACTTCCAGGAGTGGAACATCCGCATCCACGGCATCCAACCGGAGGATGTCGCCGACGCCGCCACCTGGCCCGCGCAGTTCGACCGGCTGTGCGCCTTCGCGGGAGCGGATGTGCTCGTCGCCCACAACGCCGGCTTCGACCTCAGCGTGCTGCGCAAGAGTTCCGAGGTGACCGGGCTCGTCTGCCCGCCCTACCGCTCGCTATGCAGCCTGCAGGTCGCCCGCAAGGTCTACGACCTCGACTCCTATCGCCTCCCGAAGGCTGCCGCCGCGGCGGGCTTCGGTGAGTTCCCCCACCACGATGCCCTGGCCGACGCCCGCGCGTGCGCACAGATCCTCATCGATGCGGCCCGCCGCACGCGCGTGGCAGATGTGGATGCGCTCGCCCGCGCCGTCGGCGTGCAGGTCGTCGATCCTCCCGCACCCGCGCAGGCCGCCGTCGCCTGAGGACTGTGCGCCGCCTCAGTCGGCCGTCGGCCGGAATCCGGAGAGGTGGATCCGCTCCCCGCTGCTGTTGAAGATCGACAGCACCTCCAGGGGCGATATGCCGAGTGCGGCGACGCCGTGCGGGATGCGCGTGTCGAACTCCGCCGCCTCGCCCTCTTCGACGATCACCTCCCGATCGCCCAGTACGATGCGTGCCCGCCCGCGGAGCACATAGATCCACTCGTAGCCGTCGTGGCTGCGCGTGCGCAGCGGCTCCTTCGTGGGATTCATCGTCATCTTGAACGTCTGGATCGGCGCCGACTCGGGCGACAGATACTCCACGACGAGGTTCGGGAACCGCCGGGTCCGCGAGTGCACCCGCGGATCCGGCGCCTTCCACATGAGCAGATCGTCGAGGCCGATGCGGAGCGCGCGCGTGATCGGGATGAGCAGCTCCAGATTCGGCGCGCGCTTCCCCGCCTCCAACCGCGAGAGGGTGGAGGCGGAGATCTCCGTCGCCTCAGCGAGCGCTTCCAGGGTGAGGTCTCGTTTCAGGCGCGCCGCACGCAACCGCGGGCCGATCTCGCTGAGGACGGCTGTGGTCGTCAGTGAACCGCTTTGCTGTTCCGGCATCTTCCTTTGCTACCACATTCCCGAAGAGGGAGCGTCAGCGCCGCCGATAGTGCAGCACATGATCCTCCCTGATCCCCGCCTCCCCCGCGGGCGAGACGATTTCGGTCGCGACGATCTCCGCACGGAGCGTGTCCCACTCCCCTTCGGCGAGTTCCAGGGCGGCGATCGTCTCCTCCGGCGCGAGCACGGTGAGATCCAGCGGATGCGTCGTAAGCCCCGCAGGCAGAGCTGGATGCCACGCAGGCACGGAGTAGTGCGATGCCACGAGGAGGTCGCCGCGGGGCGCGACGGCCGCGGCAGCCTGCCGCAGGATACGTCCGCGTTCTTCCAGCGCCGCAACGGGCGAGTGCAGGAATTGCGCGGAGACGAGGGCGAACAGGCCGAGGGGGAAGTCCGCGCCGAGATCGCGGCGCTCGAAATCGATCCGATCCGCGAGATCCGCGCGCGCGGCGTTCTCTCGCGCTGCAGCGAGCGCCACCTCGGACACGTCGACGGCCGTGACATGCCATCCCCTCTGCGCGAGCCATAGCGCATCCGCCCCGTGTGCGCAGCCCAAGTCCAGCGCCGTCGCAGGCGTCAGATCCCCGACCTCCGCGACGAGGAGACGGTTCGGAGCGCCCACACCGCTGCCGGAGAACCTCCCGTATAGCGCGTTCCAGAAGTTCCGCGCGACCGCCCCGTCTCCGCGCACGTCACTCACTCCGTCGCGTCCGGCACGGCCTGGGCGACCTGTTCCAGCGCATCGATGACGCCGACGCCACCGCCCTGCGGCCCGCTTTCGTCGAGACCGTAGACGTGTCCCTCGGTCACCGCCTGCAACTGCGGAGCCGCCGCGGCGAGCGCATCGATGGCAGCCTGCTCATCGCCGACATAGTTGACGAAGACGAGGTCCGGCGCCATGGACAGCGCTTCTTCGCTGCTGAGCTCGACGAACGCCGACGGCAGATCGGCGAACTGGTTCTTCACGCCGAGCGCGTCCGCGATGGCGGAGATCGGATACCCGCCAACCGCGTAGTCCTTGCCTCCGGCGACCTTGAGATCGGCAATGGTCATATCGGCGCCGTCGATCGACTCGGCGGCGGCCTGCACACGGGCACGGAGCTCGGCGTTCAGCGCATCCGGCGGCGCGATCATGTGCTCGCCCGTCACGCCTCACCCCTTATCAAGAATCGTTATCGGCAACGGAGAACGACATTAGAGGCCCCCTCGGCGCGCGGAGAATTCTCATGCCGATTCGGCACACACGGCCGAAAAGTGCGCTCCGGGGCCGTCGATGAGCGCACGGAGGAGACTCTGCAGAAGAGCCGCAGGGGAGGCCATCGAGGGAAGCCGTGCGGCCCGAATCCGGGCAATGTCTGACCCCCGGTGCACCCTGGACTCATGGATACAGCGCTGACCCTCGCCCTCGCCATCGGGGGGCTGCTTCTCGGCGCCCTCGTCGGCTGGTTCGCACACGCCTCCCGCAGTGCAGCAGAGGTCTCTCGGCTCGTCGCCGAGAACGCGGCGGTCCGCGACGACAGGGATCGCCAGTACGACCTCTATCGCGATGCCGTCGAGTACTCGCGCGCCGAGCAGCGCACGGCCGCCGAGCGCGCGCAGCAGCAGAACGCTGTCCTGACCGCACTCGCCCCCGTCCGCGAGACGCTGCAGCACATGCAGGAGAAGATCACGACGCTCGAACAGGACCGGCATCGTCAGTTCGGCACGCTCGCCGAGCAGCTGCGCCAGGCGCAGGCCTCGGATGAGGCACTGCGAGCGACGACGGAATCCCTTGCGGGGGCGCTCCGCTCGACTGCCACGCGCGGCGTGTGGGGCGAGACGCAGCTGAGACGCGTCGTCGAGGCGGCGGGGCTCACCCACCACGTCGACTTCGAGCTGCAGCCATCCCTCGACTCGGGTCGCCGGGGC
>JAATFJ010000002.1 GCA_015655255.1 Actinomycetales bacterium
CTCCGACACCGTCTCGAGCACGTCGGCGCGGTTCGCGTTCCACCACTCCCAGTCCGGCACGATCGGGGCGTCGTCCCCCTCGCCCTCGTTCGCCGTGGGAACCGAGTCCGCGACATCGGCGCTGACGGTGGCCGAGGGGTTGCCCGTCCCGTAGGCGATGTAGTCGGAGAGCGCTCCGGCGTGATCCGCGGAGGCAATGTAGGCGATCAGCTCCATGGCCTCTTCCGCGTTCTCGCTGCCCACGGGGACGCCCATGTAGTCGGCGGACTGGATCTGCTGGCTCCAGATGAGATCGACGGGCTGGTCCTCCTCCTGCGCGAGGGTCACGCGGCCGTTGTAGCACGTACCCATCACGGCCTCGCCGGAGGACACCAGATCGATGCAGTCCGAGGCGCTGGAGTAGAAGATGAGGTCGTCCTTGATGGTGTCGAGCTTGGCGAGCGCCCTGTCGACGTCGAGCGGGTACAGATCGTCCCTTGCCACGCCGTCGGCGAGCAGAGCGGCCTCGAGGATCCCGTAGAAGCCCTCTCCGGACGTGACGGCGCGCTTCCCCGGATAGGTGTCCGTGTCGAAGAAGCTCGACCAGTTCTCGGGGGCGTCCGTGATCTCGTCGGTGTTGTAGGTCAGCACCGTCGCGTAGACGAAGAGCGGGACGCCCTTGGCCATGACCTTCCAGTCGCCGGTGAACTCATCGCACGCGACGACGTCGCAGTCGATGTCCATGAGGTTGTCGTTCGCCTCGGTGAGGTCGAAGTCGAGGCCAACCTCGGCCACGTCCCACGTGACGGAGCCGCTCTCGATCATCTGAAGCAGCTTGGAGTTGTCCATCGAGGGGTCGAGGATCGCATCGATCCCCGTCTCCTCGGAGAACGGGTCCAGCCAGGCCGCGGTGATCGCGTCTCCGCCGTCCCCTCCGTAGCCGGCGAAGGTCACTTCGCCTCCGGAGGAGTCCGAGGAGCCCTCGTCTCCGGACGAGGACGAGCAGGCGGACAGGCCGAGGGCGAGGACCGCGGCCAGGGCAATGGCGGATGCCATCGTCGAACGTTGTTTCATGGTGTTCCTTTCCATGCGGGTGAAAGAAGTGCCGGGTAAGAGCGGAGGGGACGGGTCAGCGCAAACCGCCGGCCGCGATCACGTCGCGGTACCACCAGTAGCTGGCCTTGGGGATGCGGCGCTGCGTCTCGAAGTCGACGTACACGATGCCGTACCTCTTGAAGTAGCCGGATTCCCACTCGAAGTTGTCCATGAGTGACCAGGCCTGGAAGCCGCGGACGTCTACTCCCTGCGCCATCGCGTCGGCCACGGCCTCGATGTGCGCGGAGTAGAAGCGGATGCGATCGAAGTCGTTCACGTCACCCTGGGGGTCGACGTAGTCGTGCAGGAACTTGCCGTTCTCGGTGATGTGGATGGGGATGTCCGCGTATTCGTCGCGGATCCGGAGCAGCGTCTCCGTCAGGCCGTCGGGCTGCATGATGAGTCCGGCCCCGTACTTGCGCACGGTGCGGGCGAACAGCCCCGGGTACGGCGCGTCGGTCGGGTCCGTCATGTCGCCCTCGCCGTCGCTCGCCTGGGCCAGGTAGCGGAGGTAGTAGTTGATCCCGAGGAAGTCCGCCGGGGTCGCGATCGTCTCCATGTCGCCCTCGCGGATGAGGTCGTCGGCCGCGAACTCCGGGTACAGCGGCGGGATCTCCTCCGGGTAGCCCTTGCCGAACAGAGGGTCGAGGAAGAGCCTGTTGCAGTGCGCGTCGATGCGGACGGCGGCCTCCGCGTCCTCGGCGGAGTCGCTCGCGGGGACGGTGGGCTGCAGGCACAGCGTGATGCCGATCTGGGCGTCGTCCGGCGCGATCTCGCGGAACCGCTGCACCGCCAGGCCGTGCCCCAGCAGAAGGTGGTGGGTCGCGCGGCTCGCGGCCGCGATGTCGCGCCGTCCGGGGGCGTGCGAGCCCATCGCGTAGCCCATCCACGCGGAGTACCAGGGCTCGTTGATGGTGATCCAGTGCTTCACCCGATCGGCGTACGCCTCAAAGAGCTCGGAGGCGTAGTCGGCGTAGAGGAAGGCGATGTCCCTGTTCCCCCACCCGTCGAGGAGCTCCAGCTCCTGGGGGAGGTCGTAGTGGAACGTCGTGAGCATGGGTGCGATACCCCGCTCCAGGAGGCCGTCGATGAGGCGGTCGTAGTGATCGATGCCGCGACGGTTGACCGGACCCGTCCCGTTCGCCTGGATCCGCGTCCACGGCACGGAGAAGCGGTAGGAGTTGACCCCGAGCTGCGCCATGAGGTCGAGGTCCTCTTCGACCCTGTTGTAGTGGTCGTCCGCGATGTCGCCCGTGTCCCCGCGGAAGATCGTGCCGTGCCGGTGGGTGAACTCGTCCCAGTTCGACCAGCCCTTGCCGTCCGCACGGACGGAGCCCTCGATCTGGTACGCCGCGGTCGCGGTCCCCCAGAGGAAGTCCTTCGGAAACTGTGACATGCCGTACCTTTCATTTCCCATCCGGCCGGAACATCAGGAGCCGTGTTCCGGGGTGTTTCCTCATTCTGTTCTCGCCCCCGTTCCGAGGGAATTGGAGCGTTGGCACGAATGGAACGCCGGGTTTGGCGATTCCTCCAACGGCGAGGGGGAACGTCGTTCGTTTGTTTCTGGGGTGTTTCCGACCGGCCGGGTAAAATTGCACGGAAATGACGGGAACGAGATCGCCGGGGTAGACATGAGGGTCGGAGAGCTGCTGCAGATCCCTGAGCTGAAGCTCACCCCCATCGTGCACGGAGACCTCGATCGGGAGATCAATTGGGTGCACGCCATCGATCTCTTCCCCGCATCCGAGTTCATGTCCGCAGGGGACGTCGCGCTCACGACGGGCCAGTGGTGGCCCCAGGTGAGCGCGAGGGAATTCGTCCGGGACCTCCGCAAGGGCGGTCTCGCGGCCCTCGGCTGCGGACTGACCGTGCCGCTGACGGCCATCGCCTCAGAGCTCGTCGCAGCGTGCGAGGAGGAGGACTTCACCTACTTCATCGTCCCCATCGACGTCCCCTTCATCGCCATCGCGAAGCGCTTCATCGCCTCGGAGCGCACCCGTTGGGAGCTGCCGCTCCGTCAGCATCTGCACTTCTACGAGACGTTCGCCGCCGCGCTGCGCCGGGACCGCAGCATCACGTCCATGCTCGACGCGCTCTCCGCCGAGGTGGGCACGCGGGTCGGCATGGTCGCGGATCGTAGTCTCTACGGCGTCGAGGAGGAGGAGCGGTATCCCATCCCCATGGAGGCGGAGGGCATCGTCGACGCGAGCCTGATCGTCGATCAGGACCCTCAGTCCTTCGACGACCGCCAACGCGCAGCGATCGCGGTCGCCACCCCGCTGATCGCGCTGGAGATCGAGCGCATCCGTTCCGTGCGCCGCGCGACGGACGCCTACAGCAGGGAGCTCTTCAGCTGGCTCGACAGCGGGGACGTCCCCGCGACGAGCGTGACGGCCCGGCTCGAGTCCCTCGGCATCCGGGCGCAGCGCCCCCTGCGCGTCCTCGCCGCCCGATCGGACGATCTCGAGGAGCTCCTGCTGGCCCTGCGCCGCGCGATCGGCGACGCGAACGTCGTCTCCCGCGTCGACGACACGGCCATGGTGTGCGCGAGCGTCGACTCCCTCGGCCCCGGTCTGGAGCAGCTCAAGGCAGCCCTCCCCGCGAACACGATGCTGGGCGCCGGGGCGGCCGTGGACGTCGACCACCTGCGGCTCTCCTACATCCAGGCGAAGCACGCCCTGGAGATCGCCCGGAGGCGCGGGTACGGCGCCTTCGTCGATTCCGACGAGCTCAACAGCCCCTCCGCCGTGATCCTGTCAGAGGCGAGCGACGTCATCCGGGAGATCAGCACGGCTCTGCTCCGCCCCCTCGTGGAGTACGACGAGACCCGCGGCGGCCAGCTCCTCCGCACCCTCGAGGTGTTCCTCGCCGTCGGGGGCCGCTGGAGTTCGGCCGCGACCGAGCTGTTCATCCATCCGAACACGCTGCGCTACCGCATCCAGCTCATCGAGGACATCACGGGGCGCAACCTGGACCGGACGCGCGACCGGACGGATTTCGACGTGGCTCTGGCGGTCCTCCGCGGCGATCAGCCCTCCTCCTGACCCCTCACTCGCTTCCGTCTATGTGGCGCGTATCGACGGTTTCTCCGGGGAAAACCGCGGGTTAGCGCCACATAGACGGAGAGGCGGGGGCGGCGGGGGCGGAGGGGGCGGAGGGGGCGGGGGCGGTGCGGGAGGGCGGAGGTGGTCAGGCCACGCGGATGAGCTTCCTGTTGACGAACTCGTCCGCGGCGAGGTGGCCCAGCTCGCGGGCCGTGCCCGACCTCTTCACGCCGCCGAAGGGCAGCTCCGGGCTGTCGGCGAGGACGCAGTTGACGTAGACCATGCCCGCCTCGATGCGGTCGGCCACGCGCTCGGCCTGCGCGGCGTCCGTCGTGAACACGTAGGAGCCGAGGCCGAAGCTCGTGTCGTTCGCGAGCGCGACCGCCTCCTCCTCGTCTGCGACACGGTAGAGGACCGCGGCGGGTCCGAAGAGCTCCTCGCGGTAGACGTCCATCTCCGGGGTCACGTCCGCGAGCACCGTGGGGGCGAAGAAGGCGCCCTCGCGCGTCCCGCCGGTCAGCAGGGTCGCCCCCTGTGCGACGGCCGTGTCGATCTGCTCCTGCAGGCGCTCCGCCGCGGCGAGGGACGACACCGGACCGAGGACGGTGTCCTCGTGTCGCGGGTCAGAGGGGGCGATGCTCGCCATCGCTGCGACGAACCGCTCCGCGAACGCCTCGTAGAGCTCCTCCACGACGACGAAGCGCTTCGCTCCGTTGCAGGCCTGGCCGTTGTTGTCGAGGCGCGCATCCACTCCCGCCTGCACGGCCGCGTCGAGGTCGTCGGTGGACAGCAGGAGGAAGGGATCGGATCCGCCGAGCTCCAGCGCGACCTTCTTGAGGTTCCGGCCCGCGACTTCGGCGACGGCGGCGCCCGCCCGCTCGGACCCCGTGAGCGAGACGCCCTGCACGCGCGGATCGGCGATGATCGCCGCCGACTGCTCGTTCGTGACGAGGACGTTCTGGTACGCCCCGGCGGGAAAGCCCGCATCGTGGTAGATCGCCGCGATGGCGGTCGACGACTCGGGGCACTGCGGCGCCGGCTTGAGGAGGATCGTGTTGCCGACAAGGAGGTTGGGGGCCGCGAAGCGAACGATCTGGTAGGCGGGGAAGTTCCACGGCATTATCCCCAGGAGCGGCCCCAGCGAGGACCGCCGGATGACGGCGCTCCCCTCGCCCATGATCGCGATGGGCTGGTCCGCCATGATCGCCGCGGCCTGATCCGCGTAGTACTCGGCGATGTCGGCCGCGAAATCCACCTCGCCGAGGGCGGCCGCGCGCGGCTTACCCATCTCCCGCACGAAGACGTCGGCGAGTTCCTCCCGGCGCTCGCGGTGCAGGTCCGCCGCACGGCGGAGGAGCGCTGCACGCTCTTCCGTCGTGGAGGAACGCGACCAGCCGCGGTGGGCGGAGTCCGCCAGCGTAAGTGCCTCCTCGACCTGCGCATCGCTGAAGGTGTCGTAGACGGCCAGGGTCTCCCCCGTCGCCGGGACGATGACGGCATAGTCGGTCATGTTCGTTCCTTTCTTCGCCCCGTGCTTCCTTCTCCCCTCTCCTCTCCTCTCCTCCCCTCCCCGACCTCTCCCGTCTATGTGGCGCTTTTCGACGTCTTCACGCGAGAAAACCGCAGGTTAGCGACACAGAGACGGAGGAGAGGGCGAGGGGAGGGGAGGGCGAGGGGAGGGCGAGGGGAGGGAGGGCTCAGGAGTTCGGGATGAGCGTGTACTTCGTTGACAGGTATTCGTGGATGCCCTCGAGGCCGCCCTCGCGACCAATTCCGGACTGCTTGACACCGCCGAAGGGAGCGGCCGCATTGGAGACGACCCCGATGTTGAGGCCCATCATCCCGGTCTCCAGCGCATCGATCATGCGGTGTCCGCGGGCGAGGTCCTCCGTGAAGACGTAGGACACGAGACCGTACTCGGTGTCATTGGCGAGGCGCACGGCGTCCTCCTCGGCCTCGAAGGTCGCAATCGCGAGGACCGGGCCGAAGATCTCCTCCCGCAGGATGTCGCTGCCCGCGGCCACCTCGGTGAGGACCGTGGGCTCGAAGAACGTGCCCTCGCTCTTGATCGCGTTACCGCCCGTCCGGAGGGTGGCGCCGCGCTCGACGGCGTCGCCGACGAGCTCCGCGGCCTTCGCGACGGCGTCGGCGTCGATGAGCGGGCCGATCGTCACGCCGTCCTCCGTGCCGCGGCCGATCTTCATCTCGCGCACGCGCGCCGTGATGCGGTCCGCGAAGTCCTCCGCGACCGCGGCGTGGACGATGAAGCGGTTCGCCGCCGTGCACGCCTGCCCGATGTTGCGGAACTTCGCCGCGAGCGCGCCCTCGACGGCCTTGTCGAGATCGGCATCGTCGAAGACGACGAAGGGCGCATTCCCGCCCAGCTCCATCGACACCCGCAGCACGCCGTCGGCGGCCTGCGCGATGAGCTTGCGACCGACCTCCGTGGAACCGGTGAACGACAGCTTGCGCAACCGCGGGTCCGCGATGATCGGGGCGGACAGCTTCGAGGAGGAGGAGGTCTGCACAACGTTGACGACGCCCGCTGGGAGCCCCGCCTCCTCGAGGAGACCCGTGAAGAAGAGCGTCGTGAGCGGAGTGAGGGCCGGCGGCTTGATGACGACGGTGCAGCCCGCGGCGAGCGCCGGGGCGATCTTGCGCGTCGCCATCGCGAAGGGGAAGTTCCACGGCGTGACGAAGAAGCAGGGACCGACGGGGCGCTGCGAGACGACCATGCGCCCCGTGCCCTCGGGGTTCGATCCGTACCGGCCCGCGATGCGCACCGCCTCCTCGCTGAACCATCGGAGGAACTCACCGCCATAGCCGACCTCGCCGCGCGCCTCGGGAAGGGGCTTGCCCATCTCCAGGGTCATGAGCAGCGCGAGATCTTCCTTGCGCTCCTGCACGAGGTCGAAGGCGCGGCGGAGGATGTCGCTGCGCCTCCGGGGGGCCGTCGCGGCCCACTCGTGCTGCGCGGCCACGGCCGCGTCAAGGGCGCGGATGCCGTCCTCCGGCGTCGCGTCGGCGATCCGGGCGAGGACCGCGTTCGTCGCGGGGTCGCGCACCTCGAAGGTGCGGCCGCCCGTCGCGTCCTGCCATTCTCCGCCGATGTAGAGCCCCGTGGGGACGGCGCCAAGAAGCGCCTGCTCGGCGGGGGCGAGTGTGCTGGTCATGTCTTTTCTGTCTCCCTAGCTCAAAACTCGATACTGCTCAACGACGGCGCAGGCTCGGCGGTGCTTCCCGGTCCAGCGTCTCGCCCCGGAAGAACGCCGGCCGACGGATGGCGTTCCACACCATCACGACGATACCCACGCCGATGATCGCCATCCCCAGGATGAAGACGAGCCCGACGCCTCCGATGTTCGATCCGCTGTCGGAATAGGCGGGATCCGCGCTGTCCACGAGAGTCATGACGAAGAGGATCGCCAACACGACTCCGCCCACGAGCGGGAACAGGAACGTGAAGAAGACGTTGCGGGTCGAATCGAACCACTGCTTGCGGAAGTACCAGACACACGCGAAGGCCGTGATCCCGTAGTAGAAGCAGATCATCATGCCGAGCACGAGGATGGTGTCCCACAGCACGTTGTAGCTCACGAAGCGCATGACACCGTAGAACACCGAGGCGACGATGGAGGAGACGATCGTCGCACGCCCCGGGGTGAAGAAGCGCGGGCTCACGCGGGCGAGGGACTCCGGCAGCGCGCGGTAGTACCCCATGGCGAGAAGCGTCCGCGCGGGGGAGACGAACGTCGACTGCAGCGACGAGGCCGAGCTCATCAGCACGGCGAGGGAGACGAGGAACGCGAGCGGACCCATGATCGGCCCCGAGAGCGCGAAGAACACGTTGTCCTGGATGTCGGGATTGCCGAGGCCGTACTCGCCCTCGCCGACGCCCGCGAACATCATGAGGCCGATGGAGAGCAGCAGGTACACCGAGACGATCGTGAGGACCGTGAGCGTCGCCGCACGGCCCGGGGTCTTCTCCGGGTCCTTCGTCTCCTCGTTCATCGTGAGGGTCACGTCCCAGCCCCAGAAGATGAAGATCGACAGGGAGAGGCCGGCGACGACGGCGGAGAAGGTGGGCACCGCGAAGGTATTGAACCACGACCAGTCAAAGGGCGTGGCGTCGAAGGCGTCGCCGCTCACGGCGCGCACGATCGCCGTGCCGGCGAAGAGCAGCAGGACGACGAGCTGGAAGCCGACGAGCCAGTACTGCAGTTTCTGCGTCGTCTGCATGTCGCGGTAGGAGATGAATGTCGCCCCCAGCATGAAGGCGAGGCAGACGAGCACGTTGATGAAGGGGTTGTCCGTGAGCAGCGCAAGATCGTCGTTGCCGCTCACCTGTGCAATGAGGAGGAACAGGAAGTCGACGGCAATGCCCGCGAGGTTGGAGAGCACGAGGATCGTCGCCGCGATGAGCCCCCATCCGGCCATCCAGCCGACCCATGGGCCGAAGGCGCGGGTCGCCCATGTGAACGAGGTCCCCGAGTCCGGCATCTGCCGGTTAAGTTCGCGGTAGCCGAAGGCGACGAGGAGCATGGGGATGAAACCCACGAGGATGATGGCGGGCACCTGCGTGCCGACCGCGCTCGTCGTGGGGCCGATCGCGGCCGTGAAGGTGTAGGCGGGTGCGATGCAGGAGATGCCGATGACGACGGCGCCGAGGAGGCCGACGGTGCCGGCGCTCAGGCCCTTCTGGGAGATTCCTGCGGTGACCGGAGCGGAGTCCGTGGGTTCCGTGGTGCTCATCCGTGTTCTCCTTCGATGCGGGCACGGCTGCGGGGCACGACGATGAGGGGGACAGGCAGGACGTGCAGCATTTTCGCCGCCGTCGAGCCAAGGAAGAGCCGGCGCGGCTGGGCGAGCCTGCTCGAGCCGACGAGCACGAACTCGCCGGGAAGCCAATCCAGTTGGGCGACGGCGTCCTCGACGCTGTCGCCGGGGGCCTGCTGCGCCTCCGCCTCGATGCTCTCCGGGAGCGCAGCACGCGCGGAGGCGAGGACGTCGGCGGTGTGCTCGCCCGTGGCGATGCGAATCGCTCCCGTGTCCAGTCCCGGGGGAACATCGAAGGGGACGAGCGAGACGAGCCGGAGCGGAGCGCCCGCGTCCGTTGCGAAGGCGACGGCCTCATCGAGCAGCGCATCCGCGCCGGGACGCGTGCCGATCGCCGCCGTGATCCGGGGCGTGCCGTTCTCGGGCTGCTGCGCAATCCCCGCGGGGGCGAGCGCGACAGGGATCGTGGAGGAGTGCAGCAGTTCCGAGGCGACGCTGCCGAGGCGATGCCGTCCGAAGAGACCTCCGCCCGCCGCGCCCACCGCGATGACCCGTGCACCGAACTCCTCGCCCGCCGCGATGAGCCCCTCGGCGAAGGACTCCGCGATGCGGACGTGCCCGCTCCGGGTGATGTCCTGCGGGAGGGTCGCCATGGCCTCCGTGAGCCATTCCTTCGCCTGCGCCCTGATGACGTTCTCGTAGGCGCGTTCCGGAGGAACGGCCGCACTGCGCGTGCCCTCGAAAGGCAGCACGATGACGAGCCGGAGGCTCGCCCCCAGCGCCCGTGCGAGGTGCACGCCGAGGGCGGCCGCATCGGCCCCGGCGTCCGTCGCCGTGTAGCCGACGACGACCGTGCCACTCATGCCCTGCTCGCCTCGACGATGTCGCTCGCGACCTGATGACCCATGCGGATCGCGCCGTCGACATGCTGGAAACCGGGGCCGGCGATGTCGCTGCAGGCGAAGTGGAGGGGACCGACGGGGGTGCGCAGGTCCTTGCCGTAGCGGTGCAGGCCACCGAGGTCGAAACTCGCCGCGTAGGCGCCGCGCGTCCACTCCTCGCTGCCCCAGTCGCTCTCGTAGTAGACGATCGGGTTCTTCGCCTCCGGCCCGTAGTAGTGGGAGAGGGACTCCAGGATGCGTTCCTTGCGCTCCTCGGCGGAGAGCTCGAAGACGCCGTCGGCGTGCGTATCGGACACGAAACCGACGAGCGTTCCCCGCTCATCGCCGTGGTTGGTGTTGTCGTACGCCTCGTGGGAGAGCTCGTAGGGGCTGAAGGCCGTGCCAGAGAGCCCCCGCTCTCGCCAGAACGGGCGGTCGTAGACGGCGTGCACCTTGATGACGAACCCCATGGAGAGGTGCTGGTGCAGTTGATGCTGTCGCCGCGGCAGAGCGGGGACGAAGGAGATGCGGTTGTAGAGGACGGGAGCGAAGGCGAGGACCGCGAAGCGCGCGCTCACCGTCAGTTCGTCGGTCGTCGCCGTGACACCGCCGCCCTCGTGCCACGCGAGCGTCCGCACGGGCTGGTTCAGGTGCACGTCCTCCCCCAGCCGTTCCGCGAGGCGGATGGGCACCTGCTGCAGACCGCCCACGACGCGCTTGTCGAGGATGAAGTCCGCGTCGACGAGGTTCGAGAAGCTGCCCGCACTCGCGGCCATGAGCAACGCCTGCAGGGTGGAGAAGGCGTGCGCGGGCTTCGTGAGCATCGCGGGGCCGATGAAGAGGGCGATATTGTCCCGCGCCTCCTGGTCGTCGGTCTCCGCGGCGAGCCAGGCCTCGAAGGAGATCTGGTCGAGCGCCTCCGCGTCGGGATGCGCCCAGGGCCGGTCGGCGTCGAGCTCCGCGGTCATCGCGTCGAGCTTCTCGATAAGCCGGAGCAGTTCCTTCTCGGTCGCGGGCTCCACGGGGAAGATGTCGCCCGTGAACCGCGTGGTCTCGCCCGCCTTGCTGATATAGACGCTCTCGCCTTCGCGGTAGCGGCTGAAGGTCGCCAGCCCCAGTTCGGCGATGGCGTCGATGAGGGCGTCCTGGTCGGGAGAGACCCATTGGCCGCCGATCTCCAGGGTCGCCCCGTCGATGACGTCCGTCCACAGCCTCCCGCCGATGCGGTCGCGCGCCTCCAGGACCGCGACCGAGAGTCCCGCGGCGCGGAGGTCGTTCGCGGCGGTGAGGCCCGCGGCCCCCGCGCCGATAACGACGACGTCCCGTGTGATTTCCGTCATGAACAACTCCTTCGTCGAATGCCGGTCATATGGCGTGCCCCGGATGGGGCGCGACCGGCGGTTATACAGCGGCGAGCGCGGCCGCCACGATGTCGATGCCCTCGTTCAACAGTCCGTCGCCGATGGAGAGCGGGGGCAGGAAGCGGATGACGTTCCCGAACGTCCCGCAGGTGAGCACGATCACTCCGTCGGCGATGGCGGCCTTCGCAACGGCGCCGGCAAGGGCGGCGTCCGGAGCCTTCGTCGCGGGGTCGACGAACTCGATCGCGATCATCGCGCCGTGTCCGCGCACCTCGCCGATGCGCGCATCGACCTCCTGCAGCGCGGTGAGCCTCCGGGTGAGCAGGGCGCCGATCTCGCGGGCGCGGGCGACGAGGTCCTCGTTCTCGTAGGCATCGATGGCCGCGAGCGCCGCCGCGCACGCGAGCGGGTTGCCGCCGTAGGTGCCGCCGAACATACATTTGTCGCTTTTTACGCTGCATTTTCAGTACGGTTTGTGGCTTGTCCGGATTCAACATGACACCGCAACTCGCTGCCATTGGCGGTA
>JAATFJ010000029.1 GCA_015655255.1 Actinomycetales bacterium
CTGAGACATGGCACATAAAAAGGGAGCGAGCTCGACCCGTAACGGTCGTGACTCCAACGCTCAGCGACTCGGCGTCAAGCGCTTCGGCGGCCAGCAGGTCAACGCGGGCGAAATCATCGTTCGCCAGCGCGGCACCCACTTCCACCCCGGCGTGAACGTCGGCCGTGGCGGCGACGACACGCTCTTCGCCCTCGAGGCGGGTGCGGTCGAGTTCGGCGCGAAGGGTGGCCGCAAGGTCGTCAACATCGTCGCTGCTGCCGAGTAAGCACAGCACAGCTTTTCGTTCGGGGCGGGCTTCGGCCCGCCCCGAACGCGTATCCGAGGAGATCCCCGCATGGTCACGTTCGTCGACACTGTGACGCTGCACCTGCGCGCGGGGAAGGGCGGGAACGGCTGCGTCTCCGTGAAACGCGAGAAGTTCAAGCCGCTCGGAGGTCCAGACGGCGGGAACGGTGGCGACGGCGGCGACGTCGTCCTCATCGCCGATCCGCAGGAGACGACGCTGCTGTCGTACCACCACTCTCCGCACCGCTCCGCAGGTAACGGCGGCTTCGGCATGGGGGACATGCGCTCCGGCGCGGCGGGCGAGATCCGTGAGCTGCCCGTCCCCGTCGGCACGGTCGTGAAGGACCTGGACGGCACCGTGCTCATCGACATGATCGTCCCGGGCGAGCGCTTCGTCGTCGCCCCGGGCGGGCGCGGCGGCCTCGGCAACGCGGCGCTCGCAACGCCCAAGCGCAAGGCGCCCGGCTTCGCCCTTCTTGGCACTCCTGGATTCGAGGGCGACGTCGTCCTCGAGCTGAAGACCGTCGCCGACGTCGCCCTCGTCGGCTTCCCCTCCGCGGGGAAGTCGAGCCTCATTGCGGCGATCTCGGCGGCCCGTCCCAAGATCGCCGACTACCCCTTCACGACCCTGCACCCCAACCTTGGCGTCGTGCAGGCAGGGGACACCCGTTTCACCGTCGCCGACGTGCCCGGCCTCATCGAGGGAGCCAGCAGCGGTCGTGGTCTGGGCCTCGAGTTCCTTCGCCACGTCGAGCGCTGCTCTGCGCTCCTGCACGTCCTCGACTGTGCGACCCTCGAACCGGGACGCGATACGCTCAGCGATCTCGACGTCATCCTCGCCGAGCTCGCCGCCTACGAGGTGCCGGAAGGACAGACCCCCCTCGTCGAGCGTCCGCAGCTCGTCGCGCTCAACAAGGTGGACGTGCCCGAGGCGCGCGAGCTCGCCGACTTCGTCCGCCCGGAGCTGGAGGCACGCGGCCTCCGCGTCTTCGAGATCTCCACCGTCGCGCGCGAGGGACTGCGTCCGCTGACCTTCGCGCTCGGTGAGATCGTCTCCGATCAGCGGGAGCGGGCGGCGGCGGAACCGCCCCAGGAGCGCATCATCATCCGCCCGCGCGGCGCGGACAAGGCCTTCAGCGTCCGTGTCGAGGGCGGCAGCTACGGCACCTACTACCGCATCCTCGGGGACAAGCCCGTGCGTTGGGTGCAGCAGACCGACTTCCAGAACGAGGAGGCCGTGGGCTACCTCGCCGACCGCCTCGAGCGTCTCGGCGTGGAGAACGAGCTCTTCCGTGCGGGCGCGACGCCCGGCTCCACCGTGGTCATCGGCGAGGGCGATGGCATCATCTTCGACTGGGAGCCTTCGCTGTCCTCGGCCGCGGAACTCATGACGGCACCGCGCGGCACCGACCCCCGCCTGGACCGCAACGATCGGCGGACGACGAGCGAACGACGCGAGCGGTACTACGAGCGCATGGATGCGCGGGCGGCCTACCGCGACGAGCAGGAGCATCGTCGCCGCGCATCCACGGACGAGGAAGTGGGCGAAGGAGCGGAATGACTGCGCACACGCGGGCGGAGCTCGCGACGGCGGAACGGATCGTTGTGAAGGTCGGATCCAGCTCGATCGGCGGCGACGCCTCCTGGCGGATCCCCGTGCTCGTCGAAGCCCTCTCCGATGCGCATGCGCGCGGCGCCGAGATCGTGCTCGTCTCCTCCAGGGCGATCGCGACGGGACTACCCTTCCTGGATCTCGTGGCCCGCCCCACCGACCTCGCGACGCAGCAGGCCGCTGCTGCCGTGGGACAGAACATCCTCGTCTACCGTTACCAGCAGGCGCTGCGCCCCTTCGGTGTCATCGCCGGGCAGGTGCTCCTTACGACGAGCGACCTCTCCGATGCGACCTCGCGCAGCAACGCCCGACGCGCCATGGAGCGCCTGCTCGGCCTGCGCATCCTCCCCATCGTCAACGAGAACGACACCGTTGCGACGCAGGAGATCCGCTTCGGCGACAACGACCGTCTCGCGGCCCTCGTCGCGCAGCTCATCCAGGCAGACGCACTTATTCTGCTCAGCGATATCGAGGCCTTGTACACGAAGCCGCCGACGGAACCCGGTGCGGAGCCCATCGACATCATCGCCCCCGATGCGAGCCTCGCGGGTCTCGAGTTTGGGCAGAGCGTCGTCAACAGCGTCGGTACCGGGGGAGCGGCGACGAAGGTATCCGCGGCACGCCTCGCTGCGGCCTCCGGCATCGGCGTGCTTGTTACGAGCGCGGATCTCGTCGCCGAGGCGCTCGCGGGCCACGACATCGGCACCTGGTTCGCACCGGCCTCCGCCCGCTGAGCCCCGGATACACTGGCCCGATGAGCATCGACACACGCGCGATCACCGACACCGCCGAGGACCGGCTTCGTCTCGCGAAGGATGCGGCGCGCGAGACTGCGCGACTGACGAGCGACGATAAGGTGCGCGCCCTGCTCCGCATCGCGCGTTCGCTCGAAGAGCGCTCCGCGGAGATCATCGCCGCCAACGACCGGGACACCGCACGCGGCCGCGAGGACGGCATCGGCGACGCACTCATCGACCGCCTCCGCCTCGACGAGCAGCGCGTCGCGGCCCTCGCCTCCGCTGTGCGCGAGATCGCCGCGCTGCCGGATCCGGTCGGACAGGTCGTCGGCGGCCACCGCATGGCCAACGGCGTGAGCCTGGAGCAGATCCGCGTGCCGTTCGGGGTCGTGGGGGCCATCTATGAGGCCCGTCCCAATGTGACGGTCGACATCGCCTCCCTGGCTCTACGCTCCGGAAATGCCATCGTCCTGCGCGGCGGCAGCGCCGCAAAGGAGTCCAACACGACTCTCGTCGCCATCATGCGGGAGGCGCTGGCCGCCGAGGGCGTGACGGCGGAGGCGATCCAATCGGTCGACGACTTCGGTCGGGACGGCGCCGCGGCCCTCATGCACGGACGCGGTTTCATCGATGTGCTCGTTCCGAGGGGGAGCGCGGCGCTCATCGACACCGTTGTGACCGAGTCCACCGTGCCCGTCATCGAGACCGGCGCGGGCAACGTGCACATCGTGCTCGACGCGACCGCGCCGGAGGAATGGGCGAGGGACATCATCGTCAACGCCAAGGTGCAGCGACCCAGCGTCTGCAACGCCGTGGAGACGGTTCTCGTGCTCCGACCCGCCGCGGAGCGCCTCGTGCCCTCGGTTACGGCGGCGCTGCAGCACGAGGGCGTCACCGTGCACGGGGACAACACCGTTGCCTCCCTCGCCGACGACATCGTCCCCGCGACGGAGGCGGATTGGGCGACGGAGTACCTCAGCCTCGACATCGCCATGCGCGTCGTCGACTCGCTCGATGAGGCGCTCGCCCACATCCGCACCTACAGCACGGGGCACACCGAATCGATCATCACGACCGATACCCGCAACGCCGAGCGCTTCCTCGCCGAAGTGGACTCCGCCGTCGTCATGGCGAACGCCTCGACGCGGTTCACGGACGGCGGCGAGTTCGGCTTCGGCGCTGAGGTGGGGATCTCCACTCAAAAGCTGCACGCGCGCGGACCCATGGGACTTTCCGAGCTGACCAGCACGAAATGGCTGGCGCGTGGGGCCGGGCAGACGCGAGGCTGAGGTCTAGACTGGGAAAGGCGTATTTTCGCACCGGTCACGAAACGGAGTAAGGATGAACCTCGTCGCACGGGTCGCTGCAGCGGCCGCCGAGACGGAGCACCACGGCAACGTTGCTCTGGAGACGCTTCCCTACGGCATCGTCGCCGCCGTGGCCTTCCTCGCTCTCGGCCTCGTCGTCTTCTCCTTCCGCAACGTCTCCAACCGTCACGCCGCGAAGGCAGAGGCCTGGGCCGCGCGTCACGGTAAAGACACACAGGGCGAAGGGCACGGACACTAGGCGCGCATGGAGACAACGACCACGCGCCCCGCGCGCATCGGCGTGATGGGTGGAACGTTCGATCCGATCCACCACGGGCACCTGGTCGCGGCGAGCGAAGTCGCGCACTCCTTTGACCTCGATGAGGTGATCTTCGTCCCAACAGGGATGCCTTGGCAGAAGGACCGGGTGACTCCGAGCGAGCATCGTTATCTGATGACGGTCATCGCGACGGCGGCCAATCCGCAGTTCACGGTGAGCAGGGTCGATATCGACCGCGAAGGGCCGACGTACACGATCGACACGCTCCGCGACCTCAAGGCGCAGCGTCCGGATGCCGAGCTCTTCTTCATCACGGGGGCGGACGCCGTGGCGCAGATCCTGGGCTGGAGGGACCACGACGAGCTGTGGGAGCTGGCCCACTTCGTCGCCGTATCGCGTCCTGGACACATCCTCAGCACCGATGGCCTCCCTAGTGACGACGCCAGTCAACTGGAGGTACCTGCCTTGGCGATTTCCTCGACCGCGTGCCGCGCACGCGTTGCCGCGGGGGAACCGGTGTGGTACCTCGTTCCCGATGGTGTCGTCCAATACATTGCGAAGCACAATCTGTATCGGAGCAAGTCATGAGCACATCGGACCAGAATGGCGAAGCGCCGCTCACGCGCCGCCGCCTGCGCGAGATCCGGTTGACCGGATCCACGCCCGTCATCACACCGGAGGTGGCGGCAGCTGCCGCTCCCGCGGAGGCGCCCGTCGCGGAGGAGAAGCCTGCATCGGTCGCGGTTCCGCTGCGGGCCTCCGTCGAGGAGAAGCCAGCGGAAGTCATGCCGCTTCCCCCTCTCGCTGTCGTCCACGAGCACCCGATCGACCTCAGCGCAACGCCGCTCACGCGCCGCCGAGCCCGCGAGCAGGAACGCATCCGCACGGCGGCCGTTCCCATCATCACGCCCGTCGTGGAAGAGCCCGTCGTCACAGACGTCGTTGATTCGGTCGTCGACGAGGCCCCCGTCGCGGACGCCGCCGCCGACGAGAGCGCGCAGGACATCGCCGCGGAATCCTACGAGGTCGATGCCGCCGATGCCGAGATCGTCGAAGTCGTCGTCGCCGAGGAACCCGCAGACGAGGAACGCGCAAACGAAGAGCCCGCAGACGAGGCCGCGGATGTCGAGGTCGTTGCACTCGAAGATGTCGCGGCGGACGAGCCCGCCGAGGACGAGCCCGCCGAGGGCGCGTTCACTGAGGCTGCGTCCGCTGAGGCCGTGGCGACGACCGTGTCTGCCGAAGAATCCGATGCCGCAGAAGACTCCGAGACCACCCCCGCCGACGAGGCGGAGGCACCTCCGGCGGAGGAGCCTGCGCACGACGTCGTGAACCCGGGATTCGGCGCAAGCGTCTTGGGCACGGAAGAGGCCGAGGTCCCCAGCTTCACACCGTCCTTCGATGAGCTCGTGACGAGCGACACGACGGGGTCGACGAATATCGCGCCCAGCACTCTCATCTTCACACCGTCGCCGGGGGAAGGCTCCCTCGACGGTCCCGTGGCCGCCACAGGAGAGATTCTCGTCACGGGAAGCTACGAGCTGCCGAAGGGGATGGGTTCGCAGGGGCACGCCGAGGGCACGACGGACGGCAAGGACATCGATGCGGTCCTCATCGATGGCGAACTCGCTCCCGCATCCTCGCCCACGCCGATCGCCGCGAGCGCGGCCGTCAGCACTATCAAGCCCGCCGGGGAGGTCATCCGTCCTCCCGCACCGGATAAGGGCAATAAGCTCATGATCACTCTGGCGATCGTCGCGGGCGCACTGGCCATCGTGGTCGGTGCCGCCCTCGTCGTCGCCTTCGCAACGAATGTGTTTGGATGACCATCAACGATTCCGCCGGAGAACTGCTCCGTATCGCCGCAGAGGCCGCCGTCGCCAAGGGTGGTGAAGATCTCGTCGCGCTCGACGTCTCCGGACCGCTCCCGCTCGTCGACATCTTCCTCATCGTCACGGGAAACAGCGAACGCAATGTCGCAGCCATCGCCGATGAGATCGAGGATCGTCTCGTGCTGGCCGGGCATAAGCGCCTTCGCCGGGAGGGGCGTGCGGAGGCGCGCTGGGTGCTCATCGATTTTGGCGACCTCGTCGTGCACGTTTTCCATTCCGAGGAGCGCGTCTTCTACGGCCTCGAGCGCCTCTGGAAGGACTGCCCCATCGTCCCTATCGAGGTCGCGGAGCCCGTCGCAGGGGAGTAGCCTCTCGCATCCGTCGGGATGCGGCAGCACATGCAGTCCTCGACGGCGGGGACTATGCATGCCATAATCTAAGAATGAGTGAAGATACGCAGGGATGCACATTCGGAGTCGAGAGTCAGTACGTCGACCTGGCCGCCGAGGTATTCCGATTGCTTTCCGATCCCACGCGCATCCGCATTATCCTCGCGCTGCGCGACGGGGAGCTTTCTGTTAATCACCTCGCCGACATCGTGGAGAAGTCGCCGACCGTCGTCTCCCAGCACCTCGCGAAACTCCGCTGGGGGCGCATCGTCGCAGTGCGGCAGGACGGCACGAGGATGTTCTATTCCCTCGTCGACGAGCATGCGCGTCGGCTCGTGGGCGATGCGGTTTTCCAGGCGGAGCACGCGCTCGATGAAGTCCCCGCGCATCACCGGGCGGGGATCGATGAGACCGCCGCCGCGGTGAAGGCCGCGGGCGGCTCCTGCCCCGTCGGCGGCACGAAGTGACCGCCCCCGCTCTCGTCCGCGAGGCGGTGAGGACGCTCGCACGTCCGCCGTCGCTCGTCGCTACGGGAGCGCGGCTCCCGGAGGTGCGCTGGGCCGCGCTCGCAGTCCTACTCTTCCTCGGCGGGTTGGCGTGTCAACTCGTCGGGGCGCCCGTCGGTCTGTGGTGGACCCTCTATCTCGTCTGCTACATCTCCGGCGGATGGGAACCCGCGCTCGCCGGGATTCGCGCGTTGCGAGAGAAAGTTCTCGATGTCGATCTCCTCATGATCGTCGCGGCCATCGCGGCGGCCGCCATCGGGCAGGTGTTCGACGGTGCGCTCCTCATCGTCATCTTCGCGACCTCCGGTGCGCTCGAGGCGATCGTGACGCAGCGGACGGCCGATTCCGTGTCCTCGCTGCTGCGCCTCGCGCCCGAGCAGGCGACCCTTGTACGCGGAGGCGAGACCCGTCTCATCGACACGGCGGCGCTGCGGGTGGGCGATGTCATCCTCGTTCGTCCCGGAGAGCGTATCGGTGCCGACGGGGTGGTGAAGGTCGGGATGAGCGAGGTGGATCAGCAGGCCATCACGGGGGAGTCCGTGCCGGTGTTCCGCGAGGTCGGCGATGACGTGCTTTCCGGAACGGTCAACGGCACGGGCACGATCACCGTCGAGGTCTCCCGTCCGGCTTCAGAATCCGTTGTCGCTCGCATCGTCACGCTCGTCGAGGAAGCCTCGGCGACGAAGGCGAAGACGCAGCTGTTTATTGAGAAAGTGGAGCAGCGCTATTCGCTGGGCGTGGTCGTCGCGACCCTGCTCGTCTTCGCTGTTCCGCTTCTGTTCGGAGAGCAGTTCCAGCCCGCGCTGCTGCGCGCGATCACCTTCATGATCGTCGCATCGCCGTGCGCCGTCGTGCTCTCGACGATGCCGCCGCTGCTGGGCTCGATTGCGAATGCGGGTCGGCACGGTGTCCTCGTGAAGTCGGCGACCGCGATGGAGGCACTGGGGAGGACGAGCGTCGTGGCCTTCGACAAGACGGGCACCCTCACCGAGGGCGCGCCCGAGGTTGTGGCCGTCGGGGCGTGCATCGGCACCGAGGAGGAGCTCCTCGCTCTCGCCGCGAGCGTCGAGCAGTACAGCGAGCACCCGCTGGGCCGGGCGATCGTCCGCGCGGCGGAGGCGCGCGGCCTCGTCCTCGACGCGGTCCGGGATTTCCGAGCGCTTCCGGGGCGCGGGGTGACGGGGCTGCGCGGCGCGGAACGCGTGACGGTGCGGCGCACGGACGGAGTCACCGATATCGGCACCGTCGTCTCTGTGCTCGTCGACGAGGAACTCCGGGGGACCGTCACCCTCGTCGACCGCATCAGGGAGGACGCCGCATCGGCGGTGGCCGCGGTCGCGGCGCTGTCCGGGCGACCGCCCCTGCTGCTCACCGGCGACCACACAGCGGCGGCTCAGCACGTCGCGACGGCAACGGGCGTCACCGATGTCCGCGCGGGCTTGTACCCCGAGGACAAGGCGACGATCGTTGCAGGGCTCGAATTGTCTGGAGAGCGCGTCATGGTCATCGGCGACGGCGTCAACGATGCGCCCGCGCTCACCGCAGCGAGCACGGGCGTCGCGATGGGTCGCCGCGGTTCCGATCTCGCGCTGGAGAGCGCCGACGTCGTCATCGTGCGCGACGAACTCGGCGTGGTCGCTCCGCTCATCCGGATCTCTCGCCGAGCGCACCGATTCGTTGTCGCGAATCTCCTCATCGCTGCGACGTTCATCACCGTGCTTGTGACGTGGGATCTCATCGCCACCCTGCCCCTGCCGCTCGCGGTCGCCGGGCATGAGGGATCAACCGTCATCGTCGCGCTCAACGGTCTGCGGTTGCTGTCGGCGCGCAACTGGGAGCGCTGACGGGAGAAGGAAGCGCCCCAACGCGCGCGTGATTTGGTCGACCCTATCCGCATTAGTGTGCCAGGTGGTATCCTTTTAGGGGAGGTAATCGTGGCTGGTCGTCGCAGAGATGCTGGTATCGATCGGCGACTCCTGGAGGAAGCGCTGACCGCTCTTGAAACATTTGGGTACTCGGCACTCTCGATGAGGCATGTCGCGGAGCGAGCTGGCTGCACACGCGCCGCGCTCTCTCTCAGATATGAGACGAAGTCCGCGTTGGTGCTCGCTGCGGTGGAGTCTCGCATGGCTTCAGCGCAGTTCTCAGAGGTTCCTGACACCGGCTCACTTCGGGGCGATCTGTTGGATCATGCGGCATCGCTGCGGGTGCGATTTGATCTCGCTGGGGTCCGTCTGCTTGCAGCCTTGGCGTCCGAAGAAGCATCTCGCGACGGTGTGGCCGTCGCGTCGACTGCGCTCATGTCGGCCGGAGAGTCGAGGGTCCTCTCTAAAATGCTCTCCCAGGCGTTTCGCCGAGATGAGTTGGACCCCGCGACGCTATCTGCAGATACGTGTGATCGCGTCGCGGACCTCTTACCGGCTCTGATTCAGCATCGCGTGGCCAGCAACCACCGGTCGGTGACGGACGACGACCTCCATTTTTTCGTCGACCACGTTGTCATTCCGTGCTTGCACAACGCTTCACTCGCACTCCCACACAAATAGAAGAAGGATTCTCACCATGACCGACATCACATACGACTTCGATGGAAAAGTAGTCTTCATCACCGGCGGAGGATCGGGGATCGGACGCGCATCATCACTGGCATTCGGCCGCTCCGGCGCCAAGGTGGCGGTCGCGGATATCTCAGAGCCCTCAGGACAGGCCGTGGTCGCTGAGATCGAGGAGGCCGGGGGAACGGCGAAGTTCTTCCACGTCGACGTTGCAGACCTCGAGAGTGTACATGCAGCGGTCGCCGCGGTCATAGCGCAGTGGGGGCGTCTGGATATCGCGCACAACAACGCCGGTATCGAGGGGAAGAACGTTCCTCTCGCCGAGGTAGAGTCGCAGGACTGGCAACGTGTCATCGATGTCGACCTGACATCAGTGTTCTTCAGTCTCAAAGCCGAGATTCCGGTCATGCTCGCCCAAGGAGGTGGCGCGATCGTGAACACCGCGTCAGCGTCTGGTTTGATCGGTGGCTTCAATCTCGCGACGTACACCGCAGCCAAGCATGGCGTGGTCGGGCTGACCAAGGCTGCCGCAATGGATTACGGCGATAAGGGCATCAGGATCAACGCAATCTGTCCCGGGCCGATCGATACTCCCTTCATCAGTTCGCTTCCGAAAGAAGCGTTGGACCAGCTCATCTCCGCCACACCGATCGGGCGACTCGGTCAGGCGGATGAGATAGCCCAGGCAGTACTCTGGCTGACATCGAGCGGGTCCTCGTACATGCTAGGTCATTCACTGCCAGTCGATGGTGG
Source organism: Actinomycetales bacterium (assembly GCA_015655255.1). The sequence continues at coordinate 10,257 of JAATFJ010000029.1, forward strand.
CGTTGTGCTCAGCGGTGTCGGGACGAAGTTCTGAATTACGCGCCGAATCGAACGGCCCCGTTACTTTCTTCGTAGGTGACTTCCCGCTGTGTGGTGGAGTTTCTCAACACCGTGCGAGATCAGCTTCTGTGATTATGCCGCAGCGAGTTCGGGGATCGCGACCTCCTTCACGGTGACGTTGAGGAGCTTCATGGAGTGCTCGCTGAAGTAGCGGC
>JAATFJ010000192.1 GCA_015655255.1 Actinomycetales bacterium
GAGGCGGCGGAAGTCGCCCTTCTTCGCCCGACGATCGCGGTAGGAGTAGACGAGCGAGTGGGTGACCTGCTCCTTCGCCTTGCGGTAGAGGCGCGAACGCTGTCCGCGGTATCCCTCGGCGCGCTCGAGGATGACCCGACGCTTCTTGTGGGCGTTGACGGCCCTCTTCACTCTTGCCATTGTGGTGTGTTCCTTGTTCCTGGGTCGGGCGCGTCAGCGGCCGAGAAGCTTCTTAGCGACCTTGGTGTCGGCAGCCGACAGCACCTGGTCCTGGTTGAGGCGACGGGTGCGACGGCTCGACTTGTGCTCGAGGTTGTGGCGCATCCCGGCCTGCTGCTTCTTCAGCTTGCCGCTGCCGGTGATCTTGAAGCGCTTCTTGGCACCCGAGTGGGTCTTCTGCTTCGGCATCTTCTCTTCTTTCGTGGTGGCGCCATTTCAGGCGACGGTGGTAACCCGCCGAGGCGGGAGTCTGACCGCGGTGCTTACTCCGCGGGGGCCTTTTCGGAGGACTCCGGGGAACGCGCATCCCGTGCGGCCTGCTTGTTCGTGGCACGCTGGGCGTTCTGCTCGGCCTTCGCCTCCGACTTGTTCTTGAGCGGGGCGACGACCATGACCATGTTGCGGCCGTCGATCGTGGGGTTCGATTCGACGGTGCCGAACTCGGCGACGTCCTCCGCGAACTTGCGCAGCAGGCGAACGCCTTGATCCGGACGTGACTGCTCGCGGCCCCGGAAGAGGATCATGGCCTTGACCTTGTCCCCCGCCTGGAGGAAGCCCTCGGCGCGCTTGAGCTTGGTCGTGTAGTCGTGTGCCTCGATCTTCAGACGGAAACGAACCTCTTTGAGGATCGTGTTGGCCTGGTTGCGCCGTGCTTCCTTCGCCTTCTGGGCAGCCTCGTACTTGAACTTGCCGTAGTCCATGATCTTGACAACGGGAGGCTTCGAGTTGGGGGCGACCTCAACGAGGTCGAGATCGGCTTCCTGCGCGAGACGCAGTGCCGCCTCGATGCGGACGACGCCGATCTGCTCACCCGCGGGACCGACGAGGCGAACCTCGGGGACGCGGATGCGCTCATTGGTGCGGGGATCGCTGATAGGAGCTCCTTAGACGATGTTGTTTCAGCCACCGCGATGCGCGGCGCATCGCGGGCGAAATCAGAATCGTCCCCCGCCCGGCCGACATACAGATGTCGGCTCCCCGCCCAATCAACCGACTCGCATCGGCGGAGCGTCAGACCCGGTAGCCTGGAACGGCACGCGCGGGTGGGAAGTGAATCCTCTTTCGTACCGGAGCATGACGCTCCGGAGCCCGCATCAGTCTAGCAGAAGGCGGACACCGGTGACGAGTCACGATCCCCACCCCGCACACGATGAGCGCCATGCCCGCTGGGAGCAGCAGGAACGCGACGCCGCGGCGGCAACCCGCGATATCGCTGATGTCCCCGCCGTCGAGGTGATCACGACGGCGGCCGTGCACCTCATGAGCGCCTCCGCGGTGAAGCTCGGCCTCGCCGATGACCCGGAATCTCAGCTCGACCTCGATGAGGCGCGCAAGCTCATCAACGCTCTGGCGGGGCTCATCACGGCGGGCGCACCAGAGATCAGCGATATGCACGCCCGTTCCCTCCGCGACGGCCTGCGCTCCCTCCAGCTCGCCTTCCGCGAGGCCTCCCCCGTCCCCGATCCGATCGGCAAGGGGCCCGGGGAGAAATGGACAGGGCCCGTCACCTGACCCCGATCCGAAGATGTCCGTTTATGAGGGTCCCCTTCGACCCGCGCGAGGGTGCGCGGACATAATCGGAGGGTCCCTATGACACGATCGGAGAAGATTATGCGCACCATCACCTGGACACAGCGTCTCACCGGGCTGGCCGCGGTCGCCGCAACGGCCCTCGCACTCACCGCCTGTTCCCCGGAGGATCCCGCCGACAGCGGTGCCACGAGCAGTGAGGCCCCCGCCGCGGCAGAAACGCAGGAGGAGATCGTCGGTAACGGTCCCGTCGCCGACGACGATGCCGTCGCGGACAACGAGTGGGCGAGCGCCATCAAGTCCGCAGGCACCCTGAAGCTCGGCGGCACGGAGACCTCCGAGCTGTTTTCCCTGCTGGACCCCACGACGAACACCGCCAAGGGCTTCGACGCGGGGATCTCGCAGCTCCTCGCGCACTACATCCTCGGCGACGAGTACACGGTGGATCTGCAGCAGGTGAGCACGGACACCCGCGAATCGCTCCTGGAGAGCAACACCGTCGACGCCGTCATCGCGACGTACTCGATCACCGCCGCGCGTGCGGAGCGCATCGCTTTTGCCGGGCCCTACTACAGCTCGCAGGCGGGAATCCTCGTGAAGAAGGACAACACCGACATCACGGGGCTCGACGACCTCGCCGGCAAGACCGTTGCGACGCAGGCGAACTCCACCGGCGTCGCCCTCCTGGAGGAGGAGGCCCCGGAGGCCGAGGTCCTTGCGCTCCCCGACAACGCGCAGGCCCTCGCCGCCGTGCAGCAGGGCAGTGCGGACGCCTATGTCGTCGACCAGTCCCTCCTCCTCAGCGCTGTGCTGGCCAATGACGATGTGAAGATCGTCGGCGAGCCCTTCGGTCCGGAGGACCTCTACGGCATCGGCGTGAACAAGGACTCCGACGCCGTGGACTTCATCAACGACTTCCTCACCGAGATCGAGTCCGACGGCAGCTGGGAAGAGCTCTGGGAGCTTACCATCGGCGACCGGACGGGGGTGGATTCCCTCCCCACCCCGCCGACGCCCGGCGACACTGGACTGTAGGCTCCCTCCCGGGCGGGGCGCTCCCCCGCCCGGGCCACCGGGCCGCGTCGGCCCTGCGTACCGAGAAGGAGGCCGATGGGCGTTCTCTTCACGACTTACCTGCCCGACCTCATATCCGGACTGTGGGTCACCGTGCAGATCACTACGGTCTCCTTCGCCGGCTCCCTCGTCTTCGGAGCGATTCTCGCGACATTCCGGATCAGCCCTGTCCCTCCCCTGCGCGTGATCGCGGCGGTCTTCGTCGAGATCTTCCGCAACGTGCCGCTCGTCGCCCTCGCCATCCTCGTCGTCTACGGCCTCCCGCAGATCGGGTTCACCCCGGGCTTCCTCCCCGGCATCATCCTCGCCACAACCGCCGTGGGCACGGCCTTCGCCTGCGAGACGCTGCGCACCGGCATCAACGCGGTGGGGACCGGGCAGATCGAGGCGGCACGCTCCATAGGCCTGCGCTTCACGGGGATCATGGCGCGCGTGGTCGTCCCGCAGGCGGCTCGCACCGTCATCGGCCCGCTCGTGACGCTGTTCATCGGCATCCTGCTGAGCTCCTCGCTCGCCGCTGTTGTCGGGATCCACGACCTCACCTACACGGCTTCGCTCATCAACAACAAGGAGGCACTGGGTCTGCTGACCTTCAGCGTCGTCGCGCTTATCTATGCGGTCATGTCGCTCGGGGCAGCGGGGATCGGGGCATTCATCGAGAAGAGAATGACGGTGGTGCGATGAGCGGTCACGCCGTCTTCGACACCGCCGGTCCGCGCGCACGGCGGTGGATCCGCATCCTCACGTGGCTGAGCGTCGTCGTCTTCCTCGCACTCTTCGCCCTCGCCTACTACCGCTTCTACGACACCGGCGCAC
>JAATFJ010000383.1 GCA_015655255.1 Actinomycetales bacterium
AGTCTTCCCCCCCCTCACGTCCTCTCTCCCATCGCCCGCCGCCTCTCCCACCCCGGTGAGAAACCACTTCGCGCGCGAAACACATGTTTCCATGTGAAGCAACACGTCCACAGTGGGGTTTCGCGAAGAACGTGGTTTCTCACCCAGGACGGCAGTCTTCCTGCACAGATCGGCAAAAACGGAGTTATCCACGGAACGGGGGTTTACGGGATGTGAGCGGGCAGGATGTGGGGATGGTACTCACTCTTCCCGACCGCGCGATCACCACGGCGCCGTTGCCGCTCGTCTCCCATTCAGAGGCGCAGGTGCTGGGCACCCCGGTCCACACGCGCGCGTACCTGCGCCTCCGCCGCGGGACCTACGTCGAACGCGCGGCGTTTCGAGCGCTGTCCCCCTGGCAGCGCTACGCCGTGCGCGTCCATGCGTTTGCGCGGCGCCATCCGGATGTGCCTCTCTGCCGTGAGTCGGCGGCCATAGTGTGGGGCCTTCCCCACTTCGGCGAGCCCGCGCACATCCATGTGCATGATCCGGACCGCGCCACGTCGCGTCGTTTCGGAGATGTCTTCGTCCACACGAGCCAGGATGATCGACAGACCCTGCGCATCAACGGCGTTCTCGTCACTTCGCTCGTGGACACTGTCGTCGACCTCACGCGCACTATGCCGCCTGCTCAGGCGCTTGCGGTCGTCGATGCCTCGATCTCCCCGTTCCAGCACGGTCGTCTCGACGTGGCCACGCTGAGGGAGCGAGCTAAGGAACAGCGCAATCGTCGCGGCCGAGCGCGCCAGCAGTGGTTATGGACGCGCGCGGATGCTCGCGCGGAGTCCCCGGCAGAAAGCATCAGTCGCGCGGTCATCGAATGGTGCGGATTCCCCACACCCGAATTGCAGCACGAGTTCCGCTATGGCAACGCCCATGACCGGGTGGACTTCTACTTCGACGCGAGTCTCACGATCGGTGAGTCGGATGGATGGCAGAAGTACGGACTCGGAGATCCGGCGGAGGCGGCGAAGCGGCTCGCCGCGGAGAAGCGCCGCGAGGATCGGCTCCGCCGTGAAGGACACCCCTTCGCGCGATGGGATCTCGCCGATGCGCTGCGAGTCGAGCCACTCGCAAAGGCGCTGCAAGCCGCATCCGTCCCGCTCATCCGCGCGCCGCAAACGGCCTTCCTCGCAACGCTCTCACCCCGCGCGCCGCATCAGCGCTAGACCGCCGCCCTCCCCTGCGTCCTCCCCAACTCCCGCGCTCCTCCCGCCCACGCCCGATCCATCCGTCGAGAAACTACTTCGGGAACGAAACCCCACCACCGACGTGCGGTCTCACGCGCAACAGCCGGTTTCACCACGGAAGTGAAGTCTCACCCGCGCCCGCACCGGGCACCCGGCGCCGACCGAGAAACCACTTCGGGAACGAAACCCCACCACCGACGTGGGGTCTCACACGAAACAGCAGGTTTCACTACCGAAGTGAATTCTCATCACCAGATCGTGCGAGTCAACGGCGCCCACGCATCCATCAAGCATCGCGCAGCGGAACAGAACACGCGCTGCTCGGCGCACGCCCCCGGATCGGACACCAAAGGCGGACTTTGAGTCCCGCCGACGGACCACACTGCCTGACGGACCGTTCCACCGACGGACCACCCCTCCTACGGACCGTTCCACCGACGGACCACCTGCCCTGCGGAACACCGGGCACGGCCCAGCGACCACCCCACCCCGCGGACCACCTGCCCTGCGGAACACCGGGCACAGCTCAGCCCGGCGGCCCACCCCCCGCAGATGCTCACGGGAATCACACCGAACGGGGCCCGCCCCGCGGCTCAGCTCCCGCTGATGGGAGTAGGGGTCACGCCGAAGGGCGCCAGCCCCGCGGCACCGCCGTCCGCGGCAGTGAGGACCCAGATGCCGTCCTCATGCAGCGCAACGCTGTGCTCCCAGTGCGAGCCGTCCGAGCCGTCGATGGTGGAGACGGTCCAGTCGTCCTCCTCCACGAAGGTCTCCTCGCCGCCCGCGGTCACCATGGGCTCGATCGCGAGAACGAGTCCCGGCCGCACCGCGGGTCCCGCATCGGAGGTGCGGTAGTTGAAGACGCTCGGCGCCTCGTGCATCTTCCGACCGATGCCGTGGCCCACGTATTCGCGGAGGATCCCGAAATCCTCACCGGATGCGGAAGACGGGCCCTGTGCCTGCAGGTAGTCCTCGATCGCGCCGCTGATGTCGCCGATGTGACGGGCGGTCAGCATGGCCGCTATCCCCGCCCACATCGAGCCTTCGGTGACGCGGGACAGTTCCGAGCGCCGCTCCACGAGCCCCGGCCGTTCTGCATCGGGGACCACATACGTGAAGGCGCTGTCGCCGTTCCATCCCTGGTACTGCGCGCCCCCATCGACGGACACAATGTCACCCGCTGAAATCACCCGATCACCGGGGATTCCGTGCACGACCTGCTCATTCACCGAGACGCAGAGCGTATGCCGGTAGCCACGGACGAGCTGGAAGTTCGACTCCGCGCCCCGCTCCCGCACCACCGCATCCGCCGCCGCATCGAGATCGAGGGTCGTCGCACCGGGCACGATGACGGCCCGCGCGGCCGCAAGGGACGCTGCCGTGATGCGCCCGGGCTCCACCATCGACGCCAGTTGCTCAGGCGTCTTGTAGATCGACTTCCGGAACATGTCAGACAGACAGCGAGCGCGCGCTCAGCGCGGTCCGAATCCGCTCCGCGATGTCGTCGAGCGATCCCACGCCGTCGATCCGGTCGACGATGCCCCGCGGCTCGTACACCGAGATGATCGGCGCCGTCTCGTTCTCGTAGATGTCCAGGCGGCGCGCGATGGCCTCCGCCGTGTCGTCCTTGCGTCCCTGTTCCTCGGCGCGGCGCGTGAGACGGCTGAGGCTCTCCTCGCGCGGCACATCCAGCAGGATGACGGCGTCAAGGGACTCGCCCCGCGACGAGAGGAAGGCGTCTAGGTGCTCCACCTGCGTGGTGTTGCGCGGATATCCATCGAGGAGGAAACCGCCCGCCGCATCCTCCTCCGACAGCCGGTCGCGCACGATCTCACTTGTCAGCTCGTCGGAGACGAGGTCACCGCGCGCGGTGTTCTCGGAGACCTTCTTGCCCAGCTCGGTGCCCGACGTGATGTTGGCGCGGAAGATGTCCCCGGTCGAGACGACGGGAATGCCCAGCGCCTCGGCGATCCGGACGCCCTGAGTGCCCTTACCCGAGCCCTGCGGCCCGACAATGAGGATACGAGCGGAATCAGTCATCGAAGAAGTCCTTCATAGTGACGCTGCTGCAGCTGCGCGTCGATCTGCTTGACGGTCTCCAGACCCACACCGACGATGATGAGGATCGAGGATCCCCCGAACGGGAAGTTCTGGTTCGCCCCCACGGTCGCCAGGGCGACGAGCGGGATGAGGGCGATGAGGCCCAGATAGAGCGAGCCGGGAAGCGTGATGCGCGAGAGCACGTATTCGAGGTATTCCGCCGTCGGCCGCCCCGCACGGATACCGGGGATGAACCCGCCGTACTTCTTCATGTTGTCGGCGACCTCGACGGGGTTGAAGGTGATCGCGACGTAGAAGTAGGTAAAGCCGATGATGAGGAGGAAGTAGGCGAGCATGTAGATCGGGTGGTCGCCCTTGGTGAAGTACTGGGATATCCACACGACCCAGGCGGGGGACTCCGTGCCGTCCTGCGGAGTGTTGAACTGCGCGATGAGCATGGGGATGTACAGGAGCGAGGAGGCGAAGATCACGGGGATCACGCCCGCCATGTTCACCTTGATCGGGATGTACGTGTTCGTGCCGCCATAGGTGCGGCGCCCCACCATGCGTTTGGCGTACTGCACCGGTATTCGTCGCTGGGACTGCTCGACGAACACGACGAGCGCCATGACGACGATGCCGACGAGGATCACCATGCGGAAGATCTCGAAGCCCTTCGACTCACAGATGGTCCACATCGCGGCGGGGAACGTCGAGGCGATCGACGTGAAGATGAGGAGGGACATGCCGTTGCCGATGACGCGCTCCGTGACGAGCTCGGCGAACCACATGATGAGACCGGTTCCCGCGGTCATCGTGACGATGAGGAGAATCTGCGCCCACCACGCGTCATTGGTGAGGAGTTCGTTGCAGGAGGCGATATCGGTGGTCTGGAACAGCTGGCCACTGCGCGCGACCGTGACGAGCGTCGTCGACTGGAGCAGCGCGAGGGCGATCGTGAGATACCGCGTGTACTGCGTGAGGCGGGCTTGGCCGGACTGGCCTTCCTTGTGCAGCGCCTCGAAGTGCGGGATGACCACGCGCAGCAGCTGGGTGATGATGGAAGCCGTGATGTACGGCATCACGCCGAGCGCGAAGATGGAGAGCTGGAGGAGCGCGCCACCGGAGAAGAGGTTGACGAGGCTCAGCAGGCCCTCGGTGCCGGATGTCTGCGCGAGGCAGTCCTCGACGTTCGGGAAGTCGACGAACGGGCCGGGCGTGTGCGCTCCCAGCCGGTAGAGAATGATGATCCCGAGGGTGAAACCGATCTTCCGACGCAAGTCGGGCGTGCGGAAGATCCGCGCGATAGCGCTAAACAAGGGCGTTCCTCCTGAACAGATTGCCGTTCCGCGCAGGACGGCTGAAAGACCAGCGTAACCCACGAGAGGGGCCGGAAGATTTCCGGCCCCTCTCGCTGAGGATTACTTGACGGATCCGCCCGCCGCCAGGATCTTCTGCTCGGCAGAACCCGAGACCTTGTCGACCTGAACGGTGAGCTTCACGGCGATATCGCCGTTTCCGAGCACCTTGACCTTTTCGTTCTTGCGGACAGCACCCTTGGCGACGAGGTCGCTCACGGTGACATCTCCACCCGCCGGGTAGAGCTCCGCGAGCTTCTCGAGGTTCACAACCTGGTACTCGACGCGGAACGGGTTCTTGAACCCGCGCAGCTTCGGAGTGCGCATGATGCTGTTCAGGTTGCCGCCCTCGAGCCCGAGACGCACGCCGTAGCGAGCCTTCGTGCCCTTGGTACCGCGGCCTGCCGTCTTACCCTTCGAGCCTTCACCACGGCCCACACGAGTGCGGTCCTTCTTGGATCCGGGCGCCGGGCGC
>JAATFJ010000312.1 GCA_015655255.1 Actinomycetales bacterium
GCACCGCGTACACCGCGGCGAAGAGGTCCGCCCCGCGCGCGAGGGCGACGCCGACGACCCAGGGTCCGGCCGTCAGCCCGGTGGGGCGATGCGCGCGGAGCGTGCGGGCGAGTGCCCCCGCCTGCTCCGCGAGCTCGCGGTAGGTGCACACCCCCTCCGCCGTGCGCAGGGCGATCGCATCCGGATGCGCGCGCACCGCCTCCCGGAATGCCTGCGGGAGCGTCCGCGCCGGATAATCCCGCACGGCGCCGGTACTGGCGGTGAGGATCCGCTCCTGCTCCGCCGCAGTGGTGAGTGGCAGTGCCTCCACGCGCGCCGCCGCATCGCTGTCCGCGAAGACCGCGAGCCAGTGCGCGAGCCGTTCCGCATGGGCGCGTGCGGCCCCCTCGGGGTAGAGCGCGGGGTTGGCGTCGACTTCGAGCCGCACCGTCTCCCCGCGCCCGGGGCTCCCCCGCAGGCACCACGTCATGTCCTCGACGGGACCCGCGGTGAGGTTGCGGATCGTCCCCCGCGTCTCACCGAAGTCGAGGCGCGCATCGAAGGGGAGCAGATTCACCTGCGGCCCGAAGAGCTGCCCTCCGCCCCGGCGGGAGAGCTCGCGGCTCAGCTCCTCCTGCCGGCGCTCCGCATGCGGGGCGATGGCGGCGCGCTCTGCGGCCACGCGGGCCACCGCCTCGCCCACCGTGAGGGTCTCGTCGCCGGAGAGGGAGAGCGGCAGGACGTTCATCGCCGTCGTCACGGCACGCGCGCGCAAGAGCGGTCGCCCTCCGGGACGGATGCGCCCCAGCTGCGGGACCCCGATGCGCACGGTGCCCTGCCCCTCTTCCGCATCCGCGCGCAGGAAGCGCCACAGATAGGACGCGAAGGCCCCCTCCGCGACGGCCGTCCACGGCAGTCCCTGCGCCCGTCCCGCGTTCTGCAGGGCGTCGAGCGTCGCGGCGGGCAGGTCGATGACCGTGCGCACGGCGCGCGGAGCGGGGGCAGCGACACGACCGGAGAGGGAGGTGCCGCCCGTCATCTCATCGAGACGCGGATGCCAGAACACGGTGTCCGACCCGCCGGCGTCCTCCTCCGGTTCGTCGGCGAGGAGCGCCGCGAGGGACGGGGCCGTCGTGGGAGGTGCATCGCCCCGGTAGAGCGCCGCGACCCGGCGGGCGAACAGGAGGTAGCCGAAGCCGTCGAGTGCGAGATGATGCGCCGCATGGAACCATCGCGCCCCGGACGGCGTCTGCCATAGCGCCGTGCGCGCGAGGGGGCCCCTCTCCAGGTCGAAGGGCTCCGCGAGGGCCCGCGCGATCCACTCCGCAGGATCATCCTCGGGCAGCTCCAGCGGGGGCGCACCGTCGGCGCGCACGGTCTGCACGGGGCCGTCGGGGCCGGCATTCACCCGCACCCGCAGTTGCTCGTTCTCCGCATAGGCCTGGGCGAGGGCTGCCGCCAGGCGTTCCGCATCGAGCGGACCCTCGCACTCGACGAGCTCCGCGGTCGTGTACGCGGGCGATTCTGGCGCGAGCGCGTGCGCGAAATAGATGCCCCGCTGCGCGGCGGTGAGCGAGAGCGTCACGGCGCCGCGACGCCGGATCGTGTGATCTCGTCGAGGAGGAAGCCCGACGTCCCCTCCTCCACGATGCGCGCGAAGTCGATGTCGATCCCCAGGGCGAAGAGCTCATCGCTCAGCGCGAAGGTACGCAGCGAATCGAATCCCCCCGCGAAGAGGTTCGCTCCGCGGTCGCCGGCGAGGGCACGACCCGCGCCCTCATCGCCGAGGAGTCGGCCCATCGTGTCGCCCAGCCAGGCGACCCATCCGGGATCGACGACGTCGTCTGCGGTACTCATGATGGCCTTTCCGCGGAGGGCGACGTTCGCAGCGCATCCAGGATGCGTCGGCGCAGCGTCCTCCTGCTCATCTTGCCGACACCCGTGAGGGGGAGCGCATCGGCGATCTCCAGACGATCGGGCACCTTGAACGCCGCGAGCCCCGCGCCGCGCACATGCGCGAGCAGTTCCTCCTGCGTGGCTGTGACGCCCTCGCGGAGGAGGACGACGGCGTGGATGCGCTCGCCGAGGTACTCATCCGGGACGCCGACGACGACGGCATCGGCGACGGCCGCATGCCGGACGAGCGCCTCCTCGACCTCCTCCGGGGCGATCTTCTCCCCCGCGCGATTGATCTGCTCCTTCGCCCGCCCGCTCACCACGAGGTTGCCGTCGGGACGGCGGATCACGAGATCACCCGAGCGGTAGAAGCCGTCGATGGTGAAGGACTCGGCGTTGGCGCGCGGGGCGCGGAAGTAGCCGCGGATCGTGTACGGGCCGCGCGTGAGCAGGTGACCTTGCACGCCGTCCGGCACGTCCCCGTCTTCCTCGTCGACGACGCGCACCTCGTCATCGGGGCTGATCGGGCGTCCCTGCGTGTGCAGCACGACGTCATCGGGGTCGTCGAGGCGCGTGTAGTTGACGAGCCCCTCCGCCATGCCGAACACCTGCTGCAGTCGCGCACCTAGTTCGGGGCTCACTCGTGCGGCGACGGCATCCGGTAGCTTCGCCCCGCCCACCTGGATGAGGGCGAGGGAGGAGAGGTCGAAGCGCGGGCGCGCAGGAGAGGCGAGCCAGGACTGCAGCAGCGGCGGCACGAGGGACGCCATCGTGACACGCTCGTCCTGGATGAGCCGGAACGCCGTGCGCGGGCTGGGATCGGCGGCGAGGACGATCCGGCCGCCCCGATCGAGGACGCCGAGGATGCCCGGCGAGCTCATCGTGAAGTTGTGGCTCGCGTGGAGGCACACGAGCATCGCGGTGTCCTCGTCGACCCCGCAGATCGTCGCGGATTCGCGCACGGAGTAGAGGTAGTCCCGGTGCGTGCGCGGGATGAGCTTTGGCACGCCCGTCGTGCCCCCCGAGACCTGGAGGAAGGCGAGGTCGGAGGCGACGGAAGGAGTGTGGGCGGGCGGAGCGGTGTCCGCCTCCGCGGGGAAGTCGATGGTCGTGACGTCGAGGGTCGCAGTGGCTGCGATACCGTCCGCGGCGAGCACCGCCGCAA
>JAATFJ010000150.1 GCA_015655255.1 Actinomycetales bacterium
GCGCGAAGCGGTGAGCGCTTCGCACAGGAGAAGGAGTTCTTCCTTGGCTATGCGCGTCGGTTCGCGGACATCGGCTGGCGCCGCGCCGCACGTATCATGCGGAGGCATGCGATCTCCCGGCTCAACGCCGCCGCGGAACTCCCCGGCGCACTCCTCGCCCGCGACTTCCGCGGGAGCGGACGCTTAGTCCGTCACATCTTCCGCTGAGTCGCGCCGTTCGAGCTCATCGATCCGCGCGCCCAGGATCGCCACTTCCTCCGCGAGGCGGCGGGCCTCGTCCTCGCTCTTTGACGACTCCCAGGAGAGGTGAAGGCACACGCCGAGGAGCACAGCGATGGCGGAGGCGAAGAGCAGATTGACGGGAAGCCGCACTCCCATCCACTGGGTGATCGTCTCGAGGGCTCCCGGGAACACACCCAGTAGGAGGAGGACGATGCCGAGCAGCAGCCACAGCAAGGCGTACTTCTCTCGGAGACGCCGCGTGAGCAGCATCCAGAGGACGAAGACGAGGATGACCGCGGCCAGCGCGATTCCGACGATGGCGACGCCTGTCATGCTCTTCTCCTGCTCACTCGACGAGGACGGATGACGGCGAGGAACAGCGCGAACATGGATCTCAACAGATAGATGCCGGCGCCCAGTGGGCTCTGACTCGGAACGCCCTGACGGCGCGGCCGCATCGCGACCGGCACCTGGACGACGGTGAGCCCTGCGTGCGAGGCGGCCACGAGCGAATCGATCGTGTCCCCCAGATACTCGGCCGGGTAGTAGCGAACGTACTGATCGATCGCCCGAGGGCCGGCGGCACGGAACCCGCTGGTGACGTCGGTGAGCTTCGCCCTCGTCACGCGCGACATGACTCCAGCGAGGAGGACCATCGCCCAGCGACGCGGACCGCGCACGCGATAGTCGCCCACCTCCGCGAATCGGGCGCCGATCGAGATGTCCGCCGTGTGCAACCCCTCGAGGACGCGCCCGATGTCGAGCGGATTGTGCTGTCCATCCGCGTCGACCTGGATCGCGCGCTGATATCCCCACCGCTGCGCATAGGTGAAACCTGCCCGCATGGCCCCTCCGACGCCGAGGTTGAACGGCAGGGAGAGCACGGCGGCTCCTGAGGACACCGCGACCCGTGCGGTGTCGTCCGTCGAACCGTCGCTGACGACGACGATGTCATAGCTCGCGGATGCCGCCCGGATCTCCGCGATCGTCTCGGGCAGGTTATCTGCCTCGTTCCAGGCCGGGACGATGACGAGTGTCCGATCCGGGGGGATCATCACGACTCCGTGAGAAGGTAGTCGGCGAGCGCCGCTCTTTGTTCCCGTGGAGCAAAGCCGGTGGCGACGATCCGGCCGAGATCGAGAACGCTGTTCCGCGGTCGCGGCGCGACGGGGGAGCTCGCGGAGGAGAAATAATCCTCGGTCGAGGTCGGCGTCACCCGCTCGTGGTCCGCGCCGACGAGCGTGAACACCTCGCGGGCGATCTCCGCCCAGGACAGGATTTCGCCCTCGGACGACACGTTGTAGGTGCCGAAGGGCGCCGCGCTCTCCAGCAGGTGCCGGATCGCCCGGGCGATATCCGCCGTGAACGTCAGCCGTCCGACCTGATCGTCGACGACCTTCGGATCGATGCCGCGCTCCGCGAGCGATGCCATCGTGCGCACGAAGTTCTTGCCCTCGCCGATGACCCAGGAGGTGCGGACGATGTAGTGCCGCGGCGCCGTACACACCACGACGTCGCCCGCAGCCTTGGTCTGCCCATAGACGCCGAGCGGCGCAAAGGCATCCTCCTCCGTGTAGGCGCCGTCCTTGGTGCCGTCGAAGACGTAGTCGCTGGAGACGTGGACGAGGGTGATGCCGTTCTCCGCCGCGACAGCCGCGAGCCGACCGACGGCCTCGACGTTGGCACGCCAGGCGTCGACGCGCCCCTCCGACGTCTCGGCGAGATCGACGGCGGTGTACGCGGCGGCGTTGACGATCGCCCCGTAGTCGCGCCAGCGACGGCCTTCGAAAGCAACGGGATCCGCGAGATCGAACTCTTCCCGCCCCGCGAACTCGACGTGCGTCTCCCCCGCGTATTCCGCGCGCAGCGCCTTCCCGAGCTGTCCGTTCGCGCCGAGCACGAGGATCTTCTTCTGCGGGATCGGCGTCACATCCGCAAGGCGCGGGTGCTTCTTATCCTTCTCCGATATCTCCACCTCGGCGAGCGGGATGGGCCAGTCGATCGCTACGGTTTCATCGGCGAGGTTGAGGAAGGAATACTCCGCGGAGGGCGACCAGTGATCGTTGACGAGGTAGGTGTAGGCCGTGTTCTCCTCGAGCGTCTGATAGGAGTTCCCCACCCCTCGCGGCACGAAGATCGCCCGCGAGGCATCGATCTCCGTCGCGTAGACCGCGCCGAAGCTCGGGCCCTCGCGCAGGTCGACCCACGCGCCGAAGATGCGGCCCGTCGCCACCGAGACCCATTTGTCCCAGGGCTCCGCGTGGATGCCGCGCGTGGTGCCCACGGCGTCGTTGAAGGAGATGTTGTTCTGCACGGGCCCGAAGTCCGCAAGCCCCAGCGCCATCATCTTCTCGCGCTGCCAGTTCTCCTTGAACCAGCCACGGCTGTCGCCGTGCACGGGCAGTTCGAAGACGACGAGACCGGGAATGGAGGTCTCGATGCGCGTGAGCTGCTTACCGAATTCGACCACGCTCACTGACCCTTCGTGGCGTAGAAGGCCTCGGTGGCGTCCTTCGACGGGGCCCACCATGCCTCGTTCTCCCGGTACCAGTCGATCGTCGCGTCGAGTCCCGCCTCGAAGTCCTGGAAGGCGGGCGCCCAGCCGAGCTCGCGACGCAGCTTGGAGGAATCGATCGCGTAGCGCATATCGTGCCCGGCACGATCGGTGACGTGATCGTAGGCGTCAGCCGACTGCCCCATGAGGGTGAGGACGAGCTCCACGACGTCCTTGTTGTTCTTCTCGCCGTCGGCTCCGATGAGATAGGTCTCGCCGATGACGCCCTTCTCCAGGATCGTCCGCACCGCGGAGGAGTGGTCGTTCGCGTGGATCCAATCACGCACGTTCTGCCCCGCTCCGTAGAGCTTGGGGCGGATGCCGCGGAGCACGTTGGTGATCTGCCGGGGAATGAACTTCTCCACGTGCTGGTAGGGCCCGTAGTTGTTGGAGCAGTTGGAGATCGTCGCCCGCACGCCGAAGGAGCGCACCCATGCCCGGACGAGGAGGTCGCTGCCCGCCTTGGTCGAGGAGTACGGCGAGGACGGGTTGTACGGCGTGGACTCGGTGAACCGCTCCGGGTCGTCGAGCTCGAGGTCGCCGTAGACCTCGTCGGTGGAGATGTGGTGGTAGCGGAGCTCGTGCTTTCGCGCGGCTTCGAGCAGCGTGTACGTGCCGACGATGTTCGTGTCGAGGAACGGACGGGGGTTGTTGAGAGAGTTGTCGTTGTGCGACTCGGCGGCGTAATGCACAACCGCATCGACCTCGCTGAACAGCTCGTCGACGAGGACGGCGTCGGTGATGTCACCGTGAACGAAGCGGAGACGGTTCTCCGGGAGGCCGACAAGGGAGGCCTTGTTCCCCGCGTAGGTGAGCGCGTCGAGGACGGTGACGTGATCGTCGCTGTTCGCGATGACGTGGTGAACGAAGTTGGAGCCGATGAAACCGGCGCCGCCGGTCACGAGCAGGCGGGTCATGCCTTTCCTCTCTGGAGGATATCGAGAAGATACGTGCCGTAGCCGCTTTTGACGAGCGTCTCTGCGCGCGCACGGAGTTCGTTGTCGGAGAGGAAACCCTGTCGCCAGGCGACCTCCTCCGGCACGCCGATCTTGA
>JAATFJ010000338.1 GCA_015655255.1 Actinomycetales bacterium
AAGTCGGGGCAGCGGTCGAAGATCCTGCGTTCGGTAGAGTCGGTCACAATGAGCGTCGGGGTGCCGGGGATCGCCAAGGTCGACGCCAAACTCGGCGCCGGGCGAATCGGTCAGCCGCCTGCGGGTGCACGCGAATTGGAAGATCTCATCCGGACCGCAGCCGCCGGCAAGGATGGCACAGGGCTGGTCATCCTCATCGACGAGATCCAGTCCGCGGACAAGCCCAGCCTGCGAACGATCGCGTACGCGTGGCAGGAGATGAAGAGCTCTCCCGGCAGAGTCCCCTCCGGGCTTTTCGCCGTGGGGCTGCCCGGCAGCCAGGACCACATAAACTCGGCCGTCACATTCAGCGAGCGGTTCGACTTCTCGGAGCTGTTTGGTCTGGATGACGGGGGAGTGGCCACCGCTCTGGCCGACCCCGCGCACAGGATCGGGGTCTCCTGGGATCGGCCGGCGCTGCAGGCAGCTGTAGGCGAAGCGAAAGGCTATGCATACAAGGTGCAGCTCATCGGCGACGAGGCATGGAAGGCCGCGGGATACCCGGACCCCGGCTCGACCATCTTCGCCGAGCACGTCGGCGAAGCGATGCCGCAGGTCGAGGTCCACATGGAAACCCTGTTCAGGGCGCGCTGGCGCAGCGCCTCCTCGAAGCAGCGGGAACTGCTCAGCACGATTGCAGAGTTCGGCGGACGCGATGTGAAGCGAGAGGATATCGTCGCATACCTCGGGGTCACTACTCAGTCGATATCGATGGCACGCGACGGGCTGCTGCGACGCGGCATCATCGACGCAAATCGTCACGGCCGGATGTCTTTCACCGTTCCCGGGTTCACGGAGTGGATCCTCGGGCAGAGCTGACCACGGCGTTGCCGACCATGCGCAAACCTGGCGCGGAAACCGCCGCCCAGAGGCTCACGGGATCGACGGAGCATCCCCAGGGTGCTCATCGGCTTCAAGCGCTCTGACCGTCCCGATGCAGTCCGCAGGCTTCGGAGTCTCGAGGACAATCATGCGGATTAAATGTCAGCAGAATCGGAGTAAGCCCATCGGCTCCGAGGCCGTTTACCGCGTCGTATCCGCACCGCGCGAGGCGCATCAGTCCTGAGTTCTTTTGCTTCCTTTCGTCGCATCGGCATCTCGGGAAGTGGTAAAACGAGGCAAGCGATCGGCGAGGGGGCGGGATGAGGGGACGGACTCAGCCCTCCAGGGCTGCGCGGATCGACGCGGCGGCGGACTCGAGGCGGGCGGATACCCCCGGCACGTCCGCTCCGCCGCCGACGTGCAGCACGGCGATCGCCGCGGGACGCTGGGGGGCGCGGAGCCGCAGCGGGACAGCGAAGGACTGCACGGTGGGGATGACCTCGTCGTGACTCGTCGCGTATCCCCGGGAGGCGGCCTCCGCGACCTCGGCGCGGAGGCGTTCGTCGGCCGGGACGGGCCAGTCGGCGGGATCGAGTGCGGAGAGGATCGCCTTGCTCGGCGCGCCGACGGTGAGGGAGTGGTGGGCGCCCGGACGCTGCACGACGGAGGCGACGCCCCGCCGGGGCTCGATGCTCGCGAGGGTGATGCACTCCTCGCGGTCGAGCACCGCGAGGAAGCAGGTCATGTCGAGCGCGTTGGCGACGGCCGTGAGCTCCGGCAGGGCGGCGGACTGCAGATCCCGGGCGACGCCGAAGGCGAGCGCGGCCATCCGTGCGCCCAGCGCGATGCGCCCTGAAGAGTCGCGGAGGACGAGGCCGTGGTCCTCCAGCGTGCGCAGCAGCCGGTACGCGATCGAGCGGTGCACGCCGAGCAATCGGGAGATCTCGTCGATACTCAGAGAGCCCTCCGCGGCGGAGAGGATCTCGAGGATGCGGATTCCGCGGCTCAGGGTTTGGGAGGCGGGTGCCTCGCCGGCTCTCGTCGTCATGGCGGGCTCCTCCCCGGCGCGCGGGGCTTGTGCGCACCCGCTCGAACATTTACTATCGTTCTATAGTCGAACGTTGTGTTCTAATATAGAACACGATGCTCACAACCGCAACACCTCGACGCCGCCGTCCGAGGAAGGATCGAAGACGATGCAGTTCCACCACCACGGTTATGTCTCCCACGACCCTCGTGTCCTGCCCGCCGCAGGCACGGGCATCGACCGGCCGCAGGACCTCCCGGAGGAGATCGACGTCCTCGTGGTCGGCTCCGGCCCCGCAGGCATGCTCCTCGCCGCCCAGCTCTCCCAGTTCCCCGACGTCGTCACGCGGGTCATTGAGAAGCGCGACGGTCGGCTCGTGCTCGGCCAGGCCGACGGCATCCAGCCGCGCAGTGTCGAGACCTTCCAGGCCTTCGGCTTCGCCGAGCGGATCGTCGCGGAGGCGTACAACATCGGCTGGATGAACTTCTGGAGCCCCGATCCGGAGAACCCGCAGAACATCATCCGTACGACGCGGACCGAGGACTACGCCCTGGGGATCAGCGAGTTCCCGCACCTCATCGTCAACCAGGCGCGTGTGCTCGACTATTTCGCGGAGGCGGCCGCGAGCGGCCCCGGTCGGATCGTGCCCGACTACGGCGTCGAGTTCCTCGGCCTCACGGTGCACGAGGCCGGCGAGCACCCTGTCGAGGTGCGCGTGCGTCACACGGGCGGCTCACGCGCGGGCGAGGAGCGCACGATCCGCGCGCGTTTCGTCGTCGGCAGCGACGGTGCGCGCAGTGGCGTGCGCGACGCGATCGGCCGCCAGCACATCGGCGGGGTCTCACTGCACGCCTGGGGAGTCATGGACGTGCTCGTGAACACCGACTTCCCGGACTGGCGAACCAAGTGCGCCATCAACGCCGAGGCGGGCAACATCCTGCACATCCCCCGGGAGGGCGGCTATCTCAGCCGCGTGTACGTGGACCTCGGCGAGGTCGCGGAGACTGACAACCACCGCGTGCGGAGCACGCCCATCGAGGAGGTCATCCGGCGGGCGAACGACATCCTCCACCCCTACACGCTCGATGTACGGCACGTTGCCTGGAGCAGCGTCTACGAGGTCGGGCACCGCGTGACCGACCGCTTCGACGACGTCGACGCCGACTCCCCGGCGTGCCCGCGGGTCTTCCTCACGGGCGACGCCTGCCACACGCACAGCGCCAAGGCGGGCCAGGGCATGAACGTGTCCATGCAGGACGGCTTCAACCTCGGCTGGAAGCTCGGCCACGTCCTCACGGGGCTCGCCCCCGAGGCGCTCCTCACGACCTACTCCGCGGAGCGCCAGCCCGTCGCCCAGCAGCTCATCGACTTCGACCGGGAGTGGTCCTCGCTTATGGCGCGCAAGCCGGAGGAGATCTCCGACCCGCAGGAGCTCGCGAACCACTACCTCGGCACGGCGGAGTTCCCCTCCGGCTTCATGACGCAGTACGGCCCGTCGATCGCCGTCGGCGATGCTGCGCATCAGGGCCTTGCCACAGGTTTCCCCGTGGGTAAGCGCTTCAAGTCCGCCGAGGTTGTGCTGGCGGCCGACGGCAACGCCGTGCACCTCGGGCACCACGCCCGCGCCGACGGCCGCTGGCGGGTTTACGCCTTCGCCGACCGCACCGCCGCGGCGCTCGCCGACTGGGCGGAGTGGATGGGATCCCCGGACTCGCCCGTCGCCCGGTACACGCCCGCGGGCGCCCCGCTCGACGCCGTCTTCGACGTCAAGGCGGTCTACCAGACGCCGTTCTCGGAGATCGACCTCATCGGACTCCCCGGCATCTTCCGTCCGGAGAGCGGCCCCTTCGGCCTCCGCGACTGGGAGAAGGTCTTCGCCGCGGGGCCCTCCGCCTGGGTGGATACGGACATCTTCTCAGAGCGCGGGATCTCCCGCGACGGCGTCGTCGTCGTCGTACGCCCCGACCAGTACGTCGCCGCGGTCCTCCCGTTCACCGACACCGCCGCCCTTGCCGCGTTCTTCTCCGGCGTGCTGCTCCCGCAGTGAGGCCCGGGCGGAGGAGCCCGGCTCGCCTCAGGAGTTGATGCGGATGATCTCCTGCTGGTAGGGCGCGATGACGCCGGAGGAGATGCGGCAGTCGAGGAGGAGGAAGTGGCGCTCCGTCGCGGGCGCGGCCGCCCAGGAGGAGAGCCGGTCGAGGTCCTCGAGGCGGCGCACGACGACGCCCTCTCCGCCGAACCCCGCGGCGAGGGCCGCGAAGTCGACCTCGGGGATGAGCATGGGCTCGCGCGCGAGCCCCTTGAGCCCGTAGAGGTTGATCTCCGCGCTGTAGGCGCCGTCGTTCCAGACGACGGCGAGGCCGCGTCCGCCGGCGACCCGCACTGCGCTCTCCAGGTCCGCGAGGGCCATGAGCCCGCCGCCGTCGCCCGTCGTGAGCACGATAGTCGCCTCCGGGTTCGCGACGGCGGCACCGACGGCGGAGGGGATCCCGAGTCCGATCGACTGGAAGGCCGTGCCGACCATGATCATGCGCTCCGGTGCGGCCACGGGCCAGTACATGTTGGCCCAGCCGATGAAGTGACCGCCGTCCGAGACGACGATGCGGTCCTCCGGGAGGAGCGCGCCGATGCGCTGCGCCACCGAGCGCGGATCGAGGCGGCCGTCCGCCGCGGTGCCGGAGCCGTCCTCCCGCGCCGTGAGCGCGCGGACGTCGATCGTCTCCCGCCAGCCGGACGGCGCGGCAGCCGCCTCCTCCAGCCGTGAGATGAGGGCCTGCGCGACCGCCTCGACGTCGCCGCGGACGAACCCGCCGACGTGCGCGTGCGTCGCGGCGGGGGAGAGATCCACCTGTGTCACGCGCGTGGACGGCGAGAACAGCGCGCCGAAGCGCATCGTGAACTGGTTGAGCGATGCCCCGAAGACGACCGCGACGTCCGCCTCCCCGATGAGCTCCATGGCGCCCTCCGCGCCGAACCCGCCCGTGACGCCAAGGTCGTAGCGCGCCTCGGGGAAGATCCCCCGGGCGAGGGCCGTCGACGCGGTCACCGCTCCCGTGAGCTCGGCGAGGCGGCCGAGTGCCGGGCCTGCGCCGGCGAGATGGGCACCGCGCCCCGCGAGGAGGAACGGGCGCTCCGCGTACGAGAGCTCGGCGGCCAGGCGGTCGAGGGCGCCCTCGGCGTACTCCCCCGTAGGCAGGACCGGTGCGGGAGCCGGGGCTTCCCGCAGCGTCGGGAGCTCGCCGGCGTCTGCTGTCGCGACGTCGTAGGGGATCGCGAGGACGACGGGTACGCGGAAGGCGAGGGCGTGCGCGATCGCGAGGAGGGTCGTGGACGCGGCATCGGTGCTGCTCACCGTGTAGGTGCGGGCGCCGACGGCGGAGGCGAGGCCCAGCTGATCCACGTCCCAGGGCCGTGGACCGCTCGTCGGCTCGTCACCCACGACGAGGAGGAGCGGGATGCGGGCCTGCACGGCCTCCGCGAGCGCCGTGAGCGTGTTCGTGAAACCCGCGCCGTAGGTCGCGGTCGCCGCGGCGATGCGCCCCGCGGCGCGATAGTGCGCGTCGGCGGCGACGACGCCGCCCGCCTCGTGGCGCACGGCCGTGTACGTCGTGCTGGTCTCGCGTTCGAGGGTGTCGAGGAGATGGGCGTTGCCGTTCCCCATGACCCCGAAGACGTGATCGATGCGGTGGGCGAGGGCGTGGGCGACGTGCGCGGAGACGGATGGCATGGGAGTCGGTCCTTCGAGACGATGACGGATGGGTTCCGTGTGTGTCTCGCGCGCCGCGTGCCGCGGTGGCTGCGTGCCCCTTTTCCGGGCACCGGCGCTCCCCCGCACCGGACGAAGCCAGTATAGGGCCGGGTGCGTGGGTTTAGAGGATGATCGTGTGGTTTCCGGTGCGGATGATGCGGTTTTGGGCGTGCCATTGGACGGCGCGGGAGAGGACGGCGCGTTCGACGTCGGCGCCGCGGCGTTGGAGGTCGGCGGTGGTGTCGGCGTGGGTGACGCGGGCGACGTCTTGTTCGATGATGGGTCCTTCGTCGAGATCGGTGGTGACGTAGTGGCTGGTGGCTCCGATGAGTTTCACGCCGCGTTCTTTGGCTTTGCGGTAGGGGGCGGCGCCGA
>JAATFJ010000364.1 GCA_015655255.1 Actinomycetales bacterium
CAAGGAGCCCGTACTCGAACATGAGCGGGGTCACCACGCGCGACTCGGCGAGGCCGAGCTGGGTGGTCAGATCGGTAAGGTCGACGTGGGTCTGGAAGAGGCTGAGAGCCGTGTCGTAGCGGCGACGGGAGGCCGCAGCGAGCTTGCCCCGGGCGCCCATGACACGCACGGCGGTTTCGTAGGTGCCGAGGTCCGTCGCGATGATCGGCACTGCGGAGTCGAGCCCATCGAGGAGGCGCGTGATCTGCTCAGGGAGCGGGAACGGGCCATTGAGGATGATCCCCGCGATGGAGGGGAACGTGCCGGAGGCGTCGGCGAGGAGGGTCGCGAGGAGCACCTCGGTACGGTCGGCGGGGATCACGACAACGGCGTCCTCAGTGAGACGCGGGAGGACGTTCACCATCGACATGCCGGCGACTACGACGTGGAGCGCCTCGCGGGAGAGCGCATCCTCATCGCCCGCCACGAGGGTCCCCTCCACGCCATCGAGCACGTCCCGAACAGAGGGAGCGACAAGCGCGCGGTCCTCCGGGAGCGCCCACACGGGAGTCGTACCGGGGCGGACGGCCTGCACCGCCGCGATCGTCTCGGGGAGGGCATCGGGATCGGCGCGGTTGATGACGACGGCGAAGAGCTCGGCCCGCTCCTGCAGCAGCTCGGGGAGGACGAGGGCAGCGATCTGCCCGACGGCCGCCGGGCTGCGCGGGATGGTCGTTCCCAGCTGTTCCGCCTGCCCCTGGGAGTCGCGCCCACTGAGGACGAGGAGCACGGGGGCGCCGAGGTTCGCCGCAATGCGGGCGTTGAATCCGAGCTCGGCGGGGCTGCCGACGTCGGTGTAATCGCTGCCGATGACAAGGACGGAGTCGCTGTGCGCCTCGACGGCCTTGAACCGCGCGACGATCGTGGCGAGCGCGCGCTCCGGATCGTCGCGGACATCGTCGTAGGTGACGCCGACGGCATCCTCGTAGTCGACGTGCACGCCGTCGTGGGAGAGGAGGAGGTCGAGCACGTAGTCGCGCTCCTGAGCGGACCGTGCGACGGGGCGGAAGACGCCGACGCGGGGGCTCACCCTCAGAAGCGCATCGAGCACGCCCAGGGCGATCGTGGACTTTCCGGTGTGCCCTTCGGCAGAGGTGATGTAGATGCTCCGTGCCACGGTTTCAGCTTAGAGGGCGAGGCCCCGCCGCGCCGACGCCCGCCCCGGAGAATAACCAGACAGGATCAGGCGTGCGCCGAGGAATCGCGGGGACGGAGGAGGACCGCGGCGAGGCCGCCACCGATGGCACCGAAGAGATGCGCCTGCCAGGAGATTCCCGGCGCGTGCGGGAAGATCCCGCCCCACATCGTCACGCCGTAGACGATGACGACGAGGGCCGCGATGAAGACGTTCCGCACTCGATGCGCGCCTCCGCGCCCGACGAAGGCGCGCACGAGGAGGTACCCGAAATAGCCGAAGACGAGGACGGAGGCCCCCACGGTCAGCGTGCCGGGCGCGTTGATGGCCCAGGTCCCGATGCCGCCGACGAGGGCGACGACCCCGGTCACCGCCCAGAAGCGGCCCACCCCTTCTGCGGCGACGAGGAGGCCCAGGACGAGGAAGGGGATCGTGTTCCCGAGAAGGTGCGGCCAGCTCGCATGCAAGACCGGCGCGACGAGGATGCCCGTCAGTCCCTCGATGCTCCAGGATCGGATGCCGAAAGCCGTGAGGCTGCCCGGCAGGATGCTGTCCGCCACTCGCAGCACCCACATGATCGCCACGAGGGCGACGGGCGGCCAGAACCGGCGCAGCCAGGACGTCTCTGACTCAGTTCGCGCCGGGGAGCTCATCCCCCGATCATCGCAAAGGCATCCGTGCCAACGCTGAACGCCGGGAAAAGAAGGACCCTCCGCGCACCCGGCAGAGCCCGGTTACCCTTGCTACGTTTCCGTCCTGGGGGAATTGGCCTGGATGCCGTCACGCGGAGGGCTTCGGAAAGTCTACCCGACTGTGCGGGGTGGACCGTCTCACTTCTCCGCTCCTGCGAGCATCCCCTTCATGAAGTAGCGCTGCAGGAACAGGTAGGCGATGAGCATGGGGATGACGCCGATGAGCGACGCGGCGACCGCGGCGTTCACATTCGATCCGTTGGCGCCGAAGAACGAGGCGATCGAGGGGGCGAGCGTCCGCATGTCCGTGCTAGTCATGATGTAGGAGCTGAGAGCGAACTCGTTCCACACATACACGGCGGTGAGGATGATCACCGTCACCGTCACCGGTGCGAGCAGCGGGAACACGATCGTCCGCAGGGTCTGCAGCCGGTTCGCTCCGTCCATGCGCGCCGCCTCCTCGAGGGAGATCGGCACGGCCCGCAAGAACTGCGTGTAGAGGAAGATCGCACGCGGCAGTTCGAAGCAGGTGAGCGGAAGGATCAGCCCCGCATAGGAGTCGAGCAGCCCGAAGGTGTTGAGCAGCGAGTACAGCGGAACGAGGATCGCGAGCGGTGGCACCATCATGACCGCGAGGATGAGGAACTCCACGGCGCGGTTGAGCCGCGTCCGTCGGCGCGCGAGGGGGTACGCGGCGAGCGCGGCGAGCACGCACGTGAGAGCTGTGCTGATGACGGTGACGATCGCGCTGTTGAACGTCGAGCGGAGGACACCGCCGCTCTCGATCGCGTTCTGGAAATTCGCGATAGTCGCCGCATCGAAGGGGAATAGCCAGACGGAGGAGAGGTCGGACTGGCCTTTGAAGGCGGTCGTGATCGCGAGGTAGAAGGGGATGAGCTGCACGAGGCAGCCGAGGGCGATGAGGATGACGGCGAGGGTCTTGGTCGAGCGGCGCATATCAGTTCTCCAGGCGCGCACGGGTGCGGTCGAACCACCAGTTCAACAGGACCGTGCAGGCGACGATGACGGCGAACAGGACGA
Source organism: Actinomycetales bacterium (assembly GCA_015655255.1). The sequence continues at coordinate 2,908 of JAATFJ010000364.1, forward strand.
TGCCCTGAGCGGCGGCATAGCCCGCCGACTGGTTTCCGAAGTAGGTGCGTCCGATGAGTGTCGAGACGGAGTTGGTCGCGTAGCCGGGGCCACCACCGGTGAGAACCTGGATGATGTCGTAGAGCTTGAGTCCGCCGATGAGGTTGAGGACGACGCTCGAGGCGAAGGCGGGAAGGAGCTGCGGGACCGTGATGGAGCGGAACTGCCGCCAGCCGACCGCGCCGTCCAGAGCCGCCGCTTCCCTGACTTCCGCGGAGATGCCCTGCAGACCGGAGAGGTAGATGAGCATCGACACCCCCATGAACTGCAGCGAGTTGATGAGCACGATGACGGCGATGGCGACGCCCGCCTCCGACAGCCAGGAGACCGGGGCCGCGCCGAAGAGGCCGAGAAGGTCATTGAGCGCACCCTGGTGATACCGGAAGACGAGGTAGTACATCGTGCCCATGACGACGGGAGAGACGAGGACGGGGAGGTAGATGATCGCGCGGGCGACCTGACGGCCGCGCAGACGCTGATCGAGCAGGATGGCAAAGAGCAGTCCCAGCACCTGTTGGATGAGCGTGGAGCCGATGCCGAAGATGAACGTGTTGACGAGCGCGGTGGTGAAGTTGGGATCGGTGAACGTTCTCGCGAAGTTCTCGAAGCCGACGAAGGATCGCGTCGCGGAGTAGCCGTCCCAGTTGGTGAGGGCGATGCCGACGCCCTGGATCACCGGGTAGACGATGAACACCGCGAACAGGATCACCGCGGGCAGGTACATCAGGTTGATCGATGCGCCGCGCCACCGCGGACGCCGTCGCACGGATGACGACGGCGCGCCGGGGCGCAGGGTTGTTGTGCTCATCTCTCCTCTTTCTCCGTCGTGTCTGGTCCCCCGTGCCGGAACGTCCGCTGCAGACGTCCGGCACGGGGGAAGGGGCCGTTCAGCCGTTCTGGCTGGACAGGGTGTCGTACTGCGCCTTCATCTGCTCGGCCGCATCGGCCGGCGTGGACTGGCCGGTGATGACGGAGTCGGTGCTCGCGATCATCGTGTTCCAGATGCCGTTGGGCAGGTACGCCCGGTCGAAGAACGGCAGGGTGGGGATCTCCGCGGGGGCGACCCAGGTGTCGTAGCTGCTCTGCAGGACGCCGAGATCGACGTCGACGTCCGTGAGACCAGAGTAGGAACCGATCGAGGCGGCGAGTTTCGCCGCGTTCTCCGGTTCGGCGAGGAAGTCGATGAACTCCAGCGCGGCGTCCTTGTTCTTGCTGGCTTTGGAGACGCCGAAGGAGTTGATGCCCTCGCCTCCGACGAGGTAAGGTTCGCCGTCGTCGTTGGGGATGGGGAGGAAGCCGATGTTCGCATCCGGGTTGAGCTGGAGCGCCGTGGCGAGGATCGACGAGGCGGGGACGAGGGCGAAGGCCGCCTGTCCCTGTGCGAGCTGCGAGGCCATGTCGTCGAGCGATGCGGAGACGTAGTCGGGGTTGAAGTATCCCTCCTTCTGCCACGCCTGCACATGCGAGAGCACCTGCTCCGCCCAGGCGTCCGTATCGAAGTCGCCGTCGCTGAAGGCGGCGAGCTGGTCCTCGGAGAAGGCGCCGGAGGAGATGTAGTCGGCCATGTTCCCCGCAGAGCTGCTCTTCCCCGATGCCGTGATCGGGGTGATTCCCTGCGCGGCGACCTGGGCGAGCGCCGCATCGAAGTCATCCCACGTGGTGATCCCGTTCGGGTCGACACCCGCCTCCTCGAGCACGTCGAGGTTGACGTCGATTCCGGCCACCGTGTACTCGATCGGAAGGGAGAAGATGTTGCCGTCATCGTCGCGCATCGACTCGTCGAGAGCGGGGTTGACGTTCTCCACCCAGTCGCGGTCATTGAGTGGTTCGAGGAAATCGGCGTACCGGAGCACGGACCAGCCGTGCGTGGCGAAGACATCGGGCAGATTGTTCGCCGCCATCTGCACCTTGATGTTGTTCTCGTAGTTGGTCGTGTCGTAGCTGAGCTCGACCTTCGTGCCGGTCTGCTCGGTGAAATCGGCGATGAGATCTTCCAGGACAGCGCGCTCCGCGCTGTCCGCGGTCATATAGAGCGAGAAGGTGATGCTGTCGCTCTGCCCCGATGCGGAGCATCCGGTCAGAGCGAGGGCGGCAACGACGGCGGCTGCGGCGCCGACGCGAAAGGTGCGAACGTTCATCGGTTTTCCTTACATGGACATCATTGGCGGTAAGCGGGATGCGCGCCGATTCGGCGCGGCGAGTTCTCAGCGGCTGGTGACCTCCTCGACATCGAGGAGGAGAGTCTGCTCGGGGAAGAATTCCGGCGCATGAACGCCGACTTCGGTGAGGATCCTCCCCGTGGCGACGAGGCCGTCGTCGGCGGTCCAGGGTGGGGCGATGAGCCCTCCAAGACCGTCCATCGCTCGCGAGCGCACCCGGTAGGACCGCTCTGGATCAAGCCCGGGGAGCCGGACCGGTCCGAGCGGGGCGATCCCTCCCCGACCAATACTGCTGAGCCCGTAGATCGCGGCCCGCCGATCGGCTCCCACGACGCCGAGAAGTCGGAGGGTGCCGTCGCCGATGTCCCGCCGATGGAGCGATCCCGTGAACAGCAAAGCGCGCTTCTCGCGGTAGAGCGCGACCCACTGCGCGAGCGCCGCGAGTTCTTGCTATGTGGCGGTGGTGAGGTCCCATTCGATGCCGAAGTGACCGAAGAATGCGGTGCCCGCGCGGAAATCGAGCGTGCTGGAGCGGCCGGTCGTCCGCGAGACGGGTGCGGCGACATGCGAGCCGAGCATCTCGAGCGGGATGAGCTGCGCCGTCCAGCGCATGATGTCCTGACGCTCGAGCGGGTCGATGCAGTCCGAGGGCCAGAACCGCTGAGCGTGCTCGGCCATGCCGAGGTCGATCCTGCCCCCTCCCGAGGCACAGCTCTCGATTTCGAGACCGGGATGCGCCTCCGTGAGCGCATCCATGAGTCGGTAGCAGGCGAGTGTCTGCGCATGCACGGCCGCACGACCGCCACGCGTGGCGTCACCCGCGGAGATGAGCGCGCGGTTGTGGTCCCACTTCAGGGAAGAGATGTCGTACTCGTCGAGAATCGCGGAAAGCTGCCCGTGGACGTGCACGAAGGCCGCGGGGATCGCGAGGTCGAGCACCTGCTGATGGCGCCATTCGACGGGAAGCTCGTCGCCCGCTGCGAGGATCCACTCGGGATGCGCACGGGCGAC
>JAATFJ010000349.1 GCA_015655255.1 Actinomycetales bacterium
AGCAGCAGCAGCGATCGAGGGGACTACAACGAGGAGCAAGGACGTCCAGACGATAACCGTTACCCACCTCCGCGGTTTACTCGCTTGAACCTGATCTCGTGTCACCCCTGCACCCATAGCACGAGTATGGCCCATGCTCATGGACGAGCACCTTCAAGGTGAAGAATACCGGAGCCTATCCCCGCGCCCATGTTGATACGGCGGCGGTGTCCGCGGTCGGGCATGCGGGCGGGGTGCTACTGACCGAGACGATACGGGCGACAGGCCTGGACCGTCGCCTCTCGGAGGCGCTTGGGGCGTGGCGGAACCCGCTCGCGACGCACGACCCGGCGAAGGTGATCCTGGATCTCGCGGTCACGCTCGCGCTCGGGGGTGACGCGCTCAGCGATATCGCGACCGTGCGTGCTGAGCCGGGCGTCTACGGGCTGGTCGCGTCGGATCCGACCGTTTCCCGCACGATCACCGCCCTCGCCGCGGACGCCGGCCGGGCACTCGAGGCGATCGACACCGTCCGGCAGCAGGCGCGGTCGACAGCGTGGGCGCTGGCTGGCTCGCATGCCCCCGATGCTGCTGTCACGGCTGACGCTCCGTTGGCGATCGATCTGGACGCGACGCTGCTCACTGCGCATTCCGAGAAGGAACAGGCAGCGGCGACGTTCAAACGCGGGTTCGGGTTCCACCCGCTGATCGCGTTCGCCGACCACGGGCCGACCGGTTCCGGCGAGATGCTCGCGATCCGCCTCCGCCCAGGGAATGCGGGCTCGAACACCGCGGCCGATCACATCGCCGTCACCCGCACCGCTCTGGCGCAGCTCCCCGGCGGGAGCCCGCGTCCCGGGAAGAGCGTCCTGATTCGGACGGATGGCGCCGGCGGCACGAAAGAGTTCATCTCCTGGCTGACGAAGCGACGCCTGTCGTACTCAGTCGGGTTCACGCTCCCGTTCCATACCCCGGAGCTCTACAAGCTGATCACCGACCACAAGGCCTGGGAGGCGGCGCTCGACGCCGATGGCGACGTCCGCGAGGGGGCCGCAGTCGCGGAGCTGACCGGGCTGCTCGATCTGACCGGCTGGCCCGAGGGCATGCGCGTCATCGTCCGCAGGGAACGCCCCCACCCCGGCGCGCAACTCCGCTTCGACGACGTCGACGGATACCGGCTCACCGCGTTCGCCACCAACACCCGCCGCGGGCAGCTGCAACGGCTCGAGCTGCGTCACCGGCGCCGAGCCCGCTGCGAAGACCGCATCCGCAACGCGAAAGACCAGGGTCTCCGCAACCTCCCATTACACGGGTTCGATCAGAACCGGATCTGGACCGCGATCGTCGCCCTCGCCAGCGAGATCACCGCCTGGGCCGGGTGCCATTGCGTTGCGTCACCCGCTCCGGAGAACGTTCGAACGGGGGGCGCCGATGAACGCGGCTGCTTCCGCGTCGATCAGCTCCTGGTAGAGCGTCTCGGTCGCGACCCGGATCCGGTCGGTGACATCGGTGAGTTTCAATTCCCCGAGGAGCTCGAGGAGAGCAGACTGGTCAAGAGCCATCGCGCGTTGTGTCCTTCTGTGAGTAGCTTTAGTCGGTTCTCACTGACCATCGCACGATGGCTCACCCACGTCTACGACGCAGGCAACCCGATCGGAATCTCCACCACTCCACGGGACGTCACCCTCGGAGTGCACTTACCGCGACGTCCACGTGCCAAGTGTGCAGCTGGGCGTGCGTGTTTTGTGCTTATCTTTGCGCCTGCCCGGCAAGGCGGGAGGCGAAGGCGCGGGAAGGGACGCGTCAGGAGACAGGGCCCTCGATGAGGGTGACGCTCGTGCTCTGTGTCGTCCCCGTCGTGTCAACGTAGGTGACGGTGACGGTGTCTCCGGGCTCATAGCTCTCGAGGAGTGTCGAGAGCGAGGTCGAGTCGGTCACGGCCACACCGTCGACGGCGGCGATGGTGTCACCGGCGACGAGGCCCGCGGTCGCTGCGGGCGTTCCCTCCAGCACGCCGCTGATGACGGCGCCCGTCGTGGCGCTCGTGCTCGTCGACGTGCCGCCGAAGCCCTGCGCTCCGCCGAAGCTGCGCGTGCCGTAGCCCCCTGTCGTGGTGCTCGTGCTGCTGCTGAAGTACACGCCGAGGAAGGCCGGGTAGCCGAGCGTCCCTCCGTCTGTCTCGTCGCCCGCGAGGATCTGGTCGACGATGTCGAGGACGTCTTCGATGGGGATCGCGTAGGCCGTGACCGTCGCCGTGCCGCTCGACGCGGCCGTCGTCATGCCGATGACCTCGCCGTCGTCGTCGAGGAGCGCCCCGCCGGAGTCGCCCGAAACGACATCGGCGGAGATCTCGATCATGCCGTCGAGCGTCTCGCTGTCGGCGAGCGCCTCCGCGGAGGTCGTGACCGTCGCATCGAGCGCCGTGATCGTGCCGTCCGCGGCGAGGAGCACCCCACCGCCCTCGGCGTTGCCGACGGCGGTGATCGCATCGCCCGCGGCATCTGTCTCGTCGTCATCGATCGTCACCGTCGTGAGGTCGGAGGCTCCCGTGAGCTGCAGCAGGGCGACGTCGTCCTCGGAGTCGGTCCCGACGACCGTCGCGGTGTAGGTCTCGCCCGTGGAGGGGATCGTCACCGTGATCTCGGTCGCCCCGGACACGACGTGGTTGTTCGTGAGGATGAGGCCGTCGCTCGTGAGCACCATGCCGGTTCCCACTGCGCTCGCGTCGTAGTAGCCGAGGTCGGTATTGATGAGGACCACGCCGGTGGACTCCGTATCCGTTGCGGTCGTGGCTTCCTCCTGCGTGGTCGTGCCGGTCTGGGAACGCGTGCTCGTGCCGCCCTGGGCCGATCCCGATCCCTGCCAGCCGCCGTAACCGTACGCGGCGCCACGCGTATCCGAGACGGTCGCGGCGGTGCTTCCGGAGTCGGAGACGCGGGCAGCGGCCGTGAGTGGAACGGCGAAGGCCAGTGCCCCGGCGAGCGTCACGGCGGCGGCCGTGCAGGCGAGCGGAGCACGACGCCGATACCAGGGGCTCTTCTTTGCCGGAGCAGCGGTGGTGGTGAACTCTTCGTGCGTGGACATGACAGCCTCCCGTGAGCGGAAACATCCGGATTCCGTCCCGAGCGACGTGCTCACCGTCGTCGACTCGGGTGGTGGATCAGCTCCACCGACTTCAGAACACCACCGCCGGTGATGAGGGGGAGCGGGAGGGGCTATGCGCTTCCTATGAGATGCGATGCTCGTGTGGTCGCGCCGTCGTCCGAGGACACACGGGCCCCCGCCGCGTGCGGCGCACCTACGATTGATGGATATCCGGAGGAGGAAAACGTGAGCGGACGGTCCATCGCCGTTGTCCAGGTCGTCGAAGAACGGGACAAGTACCCCGGGTATCAGCAGATCGTCGATCACCTCAACGTCTCCGCCCTCCGCATCCTCGATGACCTCGGCTGGAACACCCGGCTCATCGCCGCTGGCGATGTGGGAACGGCCGCCACCCTCGCGCAGGCGCGCTAGGCGGAGCTCATCCTCCTCATGGGCGGTGAAGACGTGCACCCCTCGTTCTACGGCGGGCCTACGGAATACCCCCGATCCGGCGTGCACAGCATCGCCGCCGACGAGGCGCAGATCGCCCTCGTAAAGGATGCGGAGAAGCGCGGAACCCCACTCCTCGCGATCTGCCGCGGGCATCAGGTGCTCAACGTCGCGCTCGGCGGAGACCTCATCCAGCACCTCCCGCCGGAATCCGGGCACCGCAACTCCCAGGGCCCGGACACCTTCAAGGAACACGGCCTGATCCTCGACGCCGCGGGAGCCCTCGCCGACGTCGTGCGCACGGATGAAGCCGTGCAGAGCTCGCACCATCAGGCCGTCGGGCGCCTGGGAACCGGGCTGCGCGTCGCCGCCTCGAGCGTTGACGGCGTCGTGGAGGCCGTCGTCCACGAAAGCGCGCCGCTCACGGGCGTGCAGTGGCATCCCGAGCACCGCTCCGCGCCCGATGGGCAGCTCGTCCGGCTTCTGCGGCGGCTGGAGCAGCAGCTCTCCTGACACGGGGCGCGCCTGCGGCGTGACTAGCATCGAGAGTATGACTACCCGCACGCGCCGCCTCGGCGAACTCCGCCTCGACGAACACACGATCACCGTCCCGCTCACCGCCGATCCCACCGACGGCCGGACGATCGATGTCTTCGCGCGCGTCGTCACTCGGCCCGGCGGGGAGGAGCTGCCCTACCTGCTCTACCTCCAGGGCGGCCCGGGGGTCGAATCCCCCCGCCCCTCGCTGTCCCCGGCGGCTCCCGGCTGGCTCCCCGTCGCCCTCGAACACTATCGCGTCGTCTTCCTCGATCAGCGCGGCACAGGGCTGTCCACGCCTGTCGACGATCGCATCCTCCAGGGGCGCAGCACGGCCGAGGTCGCCGAATATCTCACGCATCTTCGGGCCGACGGCATCGTCCGTGACGCGGAGGCGCTGCGGGATCATCTCGGAGCCGCCCGTTGGAACACCCTCGGCCAGTCCTTCGGCGGATTCACGACGCTGCACTATCTCAGCACGCACGCCGAGGCGATCGACCGAGCCATCCTCACGGGCGGACTCAGCGCCATCGGACGCTCCAGCGACGACGTCTACGCGCTTTGCTACGCGAAGCTGCGCGCGGCGAACGAAGGGTACTACCGCCGCTTCCCCGAGCACCGCGAGGCGATCCACGACATCGTCCAGCTCGCCGCCGACGGCGAGATCGTCCTCCCCGACGGCGAGGTCGTCTCGCCCTCGCGCATCCGCAGTCTCGGGCACACGCTCGGCTCAGATCACGGCTGGCTCGGCCTGCACGACCTTCTTGACCTCGACCCGCGTTCGAGCGCCTTCCGACACGATCTCGCGGGCCTCCTCCCGTTCGGTGGACGCAACCCGCTCTACTACGTCATCCACGAATCCTCCTACGCCGACGGGGTCACGACCGACTGGGCGGCCGAGCGCGTCGAACCGGAGGACTTCCGCGACGATCCGACCCTGCTCACGGGAGAGCACGTGCGCCGCGAATGGCTCGACACGGTGCCCGCCCTGCAGCCGTGGAAGGACGTCGCCCTCGCCCTCGCGCAGCAGCCCTGGCCGACGCTGTACGACGCGGCTGCGCTGGAGGCCTCCCAAGCCCGCGGCGCCGCCTCCGTGTACGTCAACGACCTCTATGTGCCACTGGAGTACTCGCTGGAGACCGCGGCGCACCTCCCGGGGATCTCGCTGTACGTGACGAGCGAGCATGAGCATTCCGGCCTCCGCACGAGCAACGGTGAGGTGCTGCGGCACCTGTTCGACCTCGCGGAGGGGAAGCGGGTGCGCTGAGCGGGCGTCTCGCTCAGGGCTGTGGAAGGTAGGTGCCGGGGGTCTGTCCGGTGACCCTGCGGAAGGTGGCGATGAACGCGCTGGGCGTGCGGTATCCCACCGCCCGCGCCGTGGCACCCACCGGTGAGCCTCGGCCCAGCAGCGGGATCGCCGCGCGGATGCGGACCTGCGTCCGCCAGACGGCGAAACTCAGTCCCGTCTCCGCGCGGAACAGTCGTGACAGCGTGCGCACGCTCGCATGGACCTCATCGGCCCAGGCGGTGAGCTCGCGCTGATCGTCCGGATGCGCGATGAGCCCTTCGGCGACCGTGCGAGCCCGAGGGTCGCTCGGCATCGTGATGTGCAGATGCTGCGCGGGGAGCGGGGCGAGCAGCCGGAACAGAAGTGCCTCCGCGGCGGGCCGGGAGGGATCGGTGGTCGCGATGCGATGCAGATGGGCGACGAGCTCGCCCAGGAGCGTACTGACGGCGAAGCAGGTCGGCTCCGTCCAGCCGAGGGGAGTGCGCTCGGGGTCGAAGGTGATGGTGACCATCTCTCCGGCGTGCAGCACCGTGCCGGAATGCGCGATCCCGCCGGGAACCCAGAGACCGTAGCCGGGTGGGATGAGCCAGTCGCGCCCGGCGACCGTTCCCAGCAGCGTCGCCGTGGCGCTCCAGGTGAGCATCGGCTCCGGATGGGTGTGCAGATCCAGCCGTTCCTCGTCGCGCGCGACATCCGGATCGATGTTGAGGATGGGGGAGTCGATCGATGTGGCCGATTCGGGGTATTGGTTGTCCCCTGCATGCATGACGGCCATCCTAGCCTGGTCGTGATACGGAAAGAAGTGCGTGACAGATGACAGAGAACGAACCCTTCTCGCCCGCCCTGCGCCGGGCGATCGGCGTGGTGATGATCGGCGCATCCCTGTCCTTCCTGGACACGACGATCGTCAACGTCGCCGTGCAGAGCCTCTCCGAGGACTTCCACACCGGGCTCAACGCCGTCCAGTGGGTGGTGACCGCCTACCTGCTCGCTCTTGCGGCG
>JAATFJ010000236.1 GCA_015655255.1 Actinomycetales bacterium
GAGATCCGCTACCGCCCCCTCGTCCCGGACGCCGCGCCCGCCTTCCCGGCGGACTCGGCCTCCCCCGCCGATTCCACGCGAGGGGACACTTCTGGTCGCGATTCGAGCCTCAAGCGCGGCGGAAGTGCCCCCTCGCGGACGGGCGGGGCCGGGATGCGGGGCGGAGCCGCGACCGGAGGCGGCGGGGCCGCGCCTGGCCGCGGGGCGGGGGCCGCCGGAGAGGAACGGGATCTCACGACCGCGATCCTGGACGCGCTGCGGGAGCTCGAGCAGGAGGCGCCTGGCGACGTCCTCGTGTTCCTCAGCGGCGAGGCGGAGATCCGGGACGCGATGGACGTGATCGCGGGCGCCAGGCTCCGCGGCACCGACGTCCTGCCGCTCTACGGACGGCTGTCCTCGGCAGAGCAGCATCGGGTCTTCGAGCCGCCGCCGGCCGGCACTCGGCGCCGGGTGATCCTTGCCACGAACGTGGCGGAGACGAGCCTCACCGTCCCCGGCATCCGCTACGTCATCGACGAGGGCACCGCACGCATCTCGCGCTGGTCCGCGCGGAGCAAGGTGCAGCGCCTCCCGATCGAGCCGATCTCGCAGGCCTCCGCGGCACAGCGGGCCGGGCGATCGGGGCGCGTCGCACCGGGCATCGCGATCCGGTTGTATGCCGAGGACGACTTCATGCGCCGCCCGGAATACACCGAGCCGGAGATCCTCCGCACAGATCTCGCCGCGGTGCTGCTGCAGATGGCGGTGCTCGAGCTCGGCGACATCGCCGAGTTCCCGTTCCTCGAGCCGCCGGATCGGCGCGGGGTCCGGGACGGGGTGCAGCTCCTCCAGGAGCTCGGCGCGCTGGACCGCGACGGCGACGTGACGCGGCTCGGACGCGAGCTCGCGCGCATTCCGCTCGACCCGCGGCTCGGCCGGATGCTGCTCGCGGCACGCGAGCTCGAGGTGCTCGACGAGGTGCTCCCGGTCGTCGCCGCGCTCTCGATCCAGGATCCGCGGGAGCGCCCGGAGGCGGCCCGCGAGGCCGCCGACCTCGCGCACCGGAAGCACGCGGACCCGACCTCCGACTTCATCACCCTGCTCCGGCTCTGGCGGCACCTCGAGGCGTCCCAGGTGGCGCTCTCCGGTAACGCGTTCCGTCGCATGCTCAAGACGGAATATCTCTCCTACCTCCGCGTCCGCGAATGGCAGGACGTCGTCCGCCAGCTCCGCTCCGTCCTCGACCTCCCCCGCTCCCCCGGCCCTGCCCGCCCCGCTCCCCGCGCCCCCCAAGCCCCCCAAGCCCCCGTTCCCCCCGCGCCGACCCTCGCCGCTCCCCACCCGAGTGAGCGCAATCGCATCCCGGATCCCGCTTCGGAGGTGCATTCGCGCTCACTCGACGAGGACGGGACCGAGGAGGGGAAGGGCGTGGACGCGGATCGGGTGCACCGGGCGATCCTCGCGGGGCTGCTGAGCCGGATCGGGATCAAGGACTAGCGACCGCAGAAGGGGGTCGATCCGAAGGATCGGCGGCGGCAGGCGGAGTACCTCGGCGCACGGAACGCGCGCTTCGTCATTCATCCCGCCTCCCCCCTCGCCCGGAAGGCGCCCGACGCGGTGATGGCGGCCGAGCTCGTCGAGACGAGTCGGCTCTTCGCCCGGACCGTCGCCGCGATCGACCCGGCCTGGGCCGAGGAATGGGCAGCCGAGCTCGTCGTCCGGAGCCACTCCGAGCCGCGTTGGGACGCCCGCCGCGGCGAGGCGGTCGCCGACGAGAAGGTCACCCTCTACGGCGTCCCGATCGTGCCGCGGCGCCGCATCCGCTACGCCAGGATCGACGCGGAGCACGCCCGCGAGCTGTTCATCCGCCACGCGCTCGTCGGGACCGACGAGGAGCGCCGCGCCGACGGCGAGCGGGGACCGACGGCCGCCTTCGAGCGACTCCCCCGCCAGCTCACCGCCTTCCACCGGGCGAACGCCGAGCTCCGCGAGCGGCTCACCGAGCTCGAGGAGCGGACCCGGCGCCGCGACCTCACGCTCGACGATGAGGCCTTCGTCGCCTGGTATCGCTC
>JAATFJ010000366.1 GCA_015655255.1 Actinomycetales bacterium
GGCGGCCGTTCTCGTCGCGCATGGTGCTGACAACGCCCGTGGGCTTGTTGAGCATGACATAGCGTTTGCCGACGTCGAGCTGGATCGCCATGCCGTCGACGTCCACGAGGTCGATCTCGGGGTCGATGCGCGTGCCGAGTTCGGTGACGATGCGGCCGTTGACGCGGATGCGTCCCTCCACAATGTATTGCTCGACAACCCGCCGCGAGGCGACCCCCGCGTTCGCGAGCACCTTCTGCAGCCGCACCCCCTGCTCCTCCGCGCTCATGCCGCGCCCCATCCTTTTCTTCCGTCTATGTGGTCCAATCCGGCAAGTTTTCCCTCGAGAACCGCCGGTTCGCGCCACATAGACGGCGGGGAGGGAGCGGGGGAGGGGGAGGGGGGTCATCGGAGGGACTCCTCGGGGAAGCCGGAGGTGCCGTCGTCGAGGAGAGGCGAGATCGGGGGGAGCTCGTCGAGGGCGTTGATGCCGAGGTGCTGCAGCAGCGCATCGGTCGTGCCGTAGTTGATGGCGCCCGTCTCCGGATCCGCGTACAGCTCCGTGATGAGGCCGCGTGCGAGCAGCGTGCGCACGACGGAATCCACGTTCACGGCACGGATGGACGCCACCTGGCTGCGCGTCACGGGCTGCTTATAGGCGATGACGGCGAGCGTCTCCAGCGCCGCCTGCGAAAGACGCGCGGGCGCCTGCCCCCCGATGAACTCCGCCACGAGATCGTCATGATCGTCCCGCACGTACAGCCGCCAGCCGCCGCCGACCTCGCGCAGTTCAAACCCGCGCCGGGGTCCGCGCCCGCGTCCGTCGTAGTCGTCCACGAGCGTCTCGATCGCCTGCCGCACGGCCGGAACCGGCGCCCCGACGGCCGCGGCGAGCGCGACCAGGCTCAGCGGCTCTTCGATAATAAGGAGGATCGCCTCGATCTTCTCAGTGAGCGGTAGCGTCTCCGCCACCGTCTCGACGGTCTCATCGTCAACGGTCATAATCGGCCCCCAGAGTCGCGAGTGATTCATCCGACCAGGTGTCGGCGGCCCAGCGCAACGTCAGCTCGCCGAGCGGTTCAAACTGTTCGAAGGAGAGCGCCGCATGCCGGTACAGCTCCAACACGGAGATGAACCGGGCGACGACGACGCCGGGTTCGTGCACACCGGCAACGAGCTCCCGGAAGCTCAGCGACTCCGTGCTCCGCAGCAATGTCACGACGATCGCCGCCTGCTCCCGGATGCTCACGAGCGGCGCATGCAGATGGTCGAGCCCGACGTGCGGGATCTCCTTGGGTGAGAAGGCGAGCAGCGCGAGCGCCGCGAACTCGTCCACACTCAGCGACCAGACGAGCTCCGGCGTCTTCCTGCGGTGCTTCTCGTCGAGCCGCACGGCCCGCACATGTCGCCGGTCCTCGCGTTGCAGGCAGCGGGAGAACCATGCCGACACCTCCTTGAACGCCCGGTACTGCAACAGCCGGGCGAAGAGGAGGTCGCGCGCCTCGAGGAGGGCGACGGATTCCGCATCCACGAGCTCCCCCTGCGGCAGGAGGCCGGCGACCTTCATATCCAGCAGGGTCGCGGCGACGACGAGGAACTCGCTCGTCTCGTCGAGGTCCTCCTCCGGTCCCGCATCCCGCAGATAAGCAATGAACTCGTCTGTCACCCGACTCAGCGATACCTCGGTGATGTCCAGCTCGTGCTTCGAGATGAGGCTGAGGAGGAGGTCGAAGGGACCGTCGAAGTTGGCCAGGGAGACCCGGAATCCCTCCGCGGTCTCCCCCGGGTCCGAGACGATGGGGGACTCGGTCTCGTCCTCAGGCGACGGCGCCACGGGCGACCAGCTCCCGCGCCAGTCGCAGGTACGCCTGTGCGGCGGGGTGCTCTGGCGCGAACTCGGTGATCGGCACCCCGGACACCGAGGCGTCGGGGAACTTCACGGTGCGTCCGATCACGGTTTCCAGCACATCATCGCCGAAGGCCTCCACGACGAGTTCCCGCACCTCGCGGGAGTGCAGGGTGCGTGGGTCGTACATCGTGGCGAGCAGACCGTCGAGCGTGATATCGGGGTTGAGACGGTCGCGGACCTTGTCGATCGTCCCGATGAGGAGGGCGACGCCGCGCAGCGCCAAGACCGCGCACTCCATGGGGATGAGGACACCGTGGCTCGCGGTGAGGGCATTGACGGTGAGCATGCCGAGCGAGGGCTGGCAGTCGATGAGGATGACGTCGTACTCGCCGGAGACGCCGCGCAGCACGCGGGAGAGGATCATCTCGCGAGCGACCTCGTTGATGAGGTGCACCTCCGCGGCGGAGAGGTCGATGTTCGCGGGGATGACGTGCAGTCCTTCGACGTGCGTCTCCACGATGACCTCGTGCGCATCGCGTTTGGGGTCGAGGAGAAGATCGTAGATCGTGGGGCCGTCGTGGGTCTGGATGCCCAGGCCCGCGGACAGCGCGCCCTGCGGGTCGAAGTCGACGCACAGCACCCGGCGGCCGTACTCGGCGAGGGCGGCGGCGAGGTTGATGGAGGTCGTCGTCTTGCCGACGCCGCCCTTCTGGTTGCACAGCGAGATGACGCGGGCGGGCCCGTGCGATTCCAGCGGGGCGGGAACGGGGAAGCCGTGATAGGGACGGCCCGTCGCCCCCAGGAGAGGTTCCTCTCCTGCGGAGGCCTTCGCCCTGGTCTTCGCCGCTTTTTCCGCCACCGGATCTCCCCTCGTGCTCGCTCGATTCTAGCGACCGGGAGAGGCCGGTGCGTCCCCGCGCGCGGCGATCCCGCCGATCGTCACCGGTTTCAGCCCCCGCGGAGGGCTTCCACGGGCTCGATCCGTGCGGCCTTACGCGCCGGGTACCAGCCCGATGCCCAGCCGACGACGGCACCGAGGAGGGCACCGGCGCCGGCGATGAGCGGGTCCACGACGGGCGTCCATCCCTGCACCACGGCCACGAGGATCACGCCGAGCACGCCGACGGCCGCGCCGATGAGCCCGCCGAGCAGCCCGATAACGATGGATTCCGCCATGAACTGCAGCGAGATCTGCCGACGCGTCGCGCCGAGCGCCCGCCGCAGGCCAATCTCCCCGATGCGTTCCATGACGTTGAGCAGCGTGACGTTGGCGATGCCCAGTCCTCCCGCAAGCAGAACGATGAACCCGAGGATGAGAAAGACGACGTTGACGTCGCTCTGCACGCTCTGGCTGAGATCCGATCGTGCGGACGGCGCGCTGGCCTTGAGAGATTCCGTGTCGTCGGGCGAGAGCGCGACGACGGACTGCTCCGCGACCTGCGGTCCCGCGCCGACGGCGATGCGGATCTGTAATTCCTCCGCCCCGGCAAGACCGAAGTCCGCACGTGCAGCCCCCAGCGGGATGAGGACGGCATCATTGAGATCGCCACGCCGATCCAACTGGTCCAGTATGCCGATGACGGCATACGAGAGCCCGGCCACGAAGATCGACGGTTGCGTGTCGACGCGGTTAATCCCCAGACGCTCCGCGGCCTTCGTGCCGAGGACGGCGACGCGATCTCCGCGCTCGTCATGCCCAGTGTCGAAGAACCGTCCCGTGGCGAGAGTGCCTTCCATCGCGTCGAGGAACTCGGGAGAGGAGGCGACGAGGGCGGGCGAGACGGCGACCGGCGCCGAGGGGTCGTTCACGGGGACGGCCGTGATGGTCTCCTCCCCCAGTTCGACGGTGCCCAGCAGGGTCGCCGATTCGACGCCGGCGAGGCGTTCCACGCGGGTGGGGCTGTCCCAGGGGAGCTGCCCTGTGGCGATCGTCGCGCTGCCGCGGGACGCCGTCTCCGGTGCGACGACGACATGCGTCGCGGCCGCGGCATCGAAGGTGCTCGCGATTTGCGCGGAGGCCGTCTGGGCGAAGCCGATCGTCGCGATGAGGGAGCCGATGCCGAGCACGGTCCCCAGCGTCGTCATGACGAGGCGCCCCGGCCGGGAGCCGATGTCGGCCGTCGCTTCCGCGATGAGGTCCTGCGCCGTGAACAGGTCGGCGCGGGCGATGCGTGGCACGAGGGAACGCGCGGCATCGGACAACGCCTCCTGCGCGTCCTCGCGCTTCTTCCTGCGCTTCTTTCCCCACATCAGGCGACCTCCGTGAGCCGACCGTCGGCGATGCGGATGCAGCGCCCGGCGCGCCGGGCCACGCCGTCGTCGTGCGTGATGACGACAAGGGTGAGGCCGTCGGCATTGAGCTCCTCGAAGAGAGTCATGACCTCGCCGGAGGTGACCTGATCGAGATTGCCCGTGGGCTCGTCGGCGAGGAGCAGTCGCGGTCCGCTCACGACGGCGCGGGCGACCGCGACGCGCTGTCGTTCCCCGCCGGAGAGGGACTGCGGGAAGAAATCGAGCCGATGTCCCAGGCCGACACGGTGCAGCGCCGTCCGCGCACGTTCCTCGCGCTCCTTTCTCGGCACGCCGCTGTACGACATCGGCATGAGCACGTTGTCGAGCACGGTGCGCCGGGCCATAAGGTGGAACGACTGGAACACGAAACCGATGAAGCGGGCGCGCACGGCGGCGCGGTCGTCCTCTGACAGGTCACCCGTGAGCGCGCCGGAGAGTCGGTATTCCCCGACGCTCGGTCGATCAAGGAGACCGAGGATGTTGAGCATCGTCGACTTCCCCGAGCCGCTGGGGCCGACGATGGACAGATAGTCGCCCGGCGCGACACGGAGGTTGGCGCCCTTGAGCGCCTGCACCTCCGGCGGGCCGGGGAAGGAGCGAGTCACGTCGCGGAGCTCGACGAGCGGCTCCGTCATTCCCCGACCACCACGAGATCGCCCTCTTCGAGCTCTCCCTCCGTGGGTCGCACCTCCACCGCGCCCTGCGCGGCGAGCCCCGTTTCCACCGTCACGAGGTGTGTTTCCGCGGATTCCCCGTCTTGGGGATCGCCGTCGACGACCTCGACCCGGGATTCCCCGCCGGGCCCCGCGGTGAGCGCCGCGAGCGGCACGGAGAGCACGTCCCCGTCCGTCGCCCCGACGGGGATCTGTACCCGCACGTTGCTGCCCTGGAGCTGCTGGATCTGTTCTGCCGTGAGCGGGTCCGGTTCGAGGACGATCTGCCAGCGCGTGCTGTCCTTCTCCGTGCTCGGTCCCGTCTCGGTAATAAC
>JAATFJ010000388.1 GCA_015655255.1 Actinomycetales bacterium
AGCGCGACCCGCGGGATCTGCCCCACGAGCGTCTCCCAGCCGTGGTGCACGTCCGCCGGGACGACGCCGAACTGGCTGAGCATGGCGAGCAGCCGCCCCTCGGCATCGTAGAGCTCGACCGCCGTCGTGCGCCCGCGTGGGCCGTGCGCGCAGACGAGCAGCGCCTCCCGGACGATGCGCTGGTCGAACTCCGCGACGGCGCCGTCCATGCCCACGGCGAGGCTGTCCTCGTCGCCTCCCGCGACGAGGTGCACGCACCCGCGCGTGAGCTGCAGCGCCTCCGCGGCGAAGACGGCGATGCTCACGGGGAGCTGCGTGGAGCAGAGGTGATCGAAGAGGGCGGGGACGACGCGGGGATCAGCGCGGTGCACGGGCTCGGAGTAGTCGTTCGCGAGCCGCGCACGACGGGGAGCGCCGAAGTCGGCGAGCCCCGCATCGAGCTGGGCGAGCTGATCACCCTCCTCCCACGCGAGGGGGACGGGGGCGACGCCCGCGCCGAGCGCGGAGGCCGCGCGCCCCGTCTGCTCCCGCGCATCCTCGCGGAGAAGACCGGCGATGACGAGCCGGTCGATGTCGGAGAGCGGACGCAGCCGATGCGCGAGCTGCCCCTCCGCGGAGACGAAATCGAGCACGATCTCCCCCGCGCCGTCCTCGCTCACCGCCGCGCTCAGGCGCGGCGCGCAGACCCGCAGGGCGATCTGACCTTCCTCCAGCACGAGCGCGTCACCCACGGAGGACGGCGTCGTGTAGCAGCCCGCCTCGGACAGCACGGCGCCCACGCCGCCCGTCGTCGCGAGCGCCTGCCCCACGATGGGGAGGAGGTGGAGGAGCTCCCGGACCTCCACGTCGAGCATCTGCAGCGGCGCGCCCACGGCGCTCGCCCGCCGCTCCGGCGTCTCCTCCCTCATCAGTACACGTCCCTCACGTAGCGCTTCGCCTTCTTGATCCCTGCCACGTATTCCTCCGCATCGGGTACGCCCTTGCCGCGCGCCGCGGCGACGACATCGAGCAGGGCGCGGTCGACGTCCTTCGCCATGCGGGAGGCGTCGCCGCACACGAAGAGGGACGCGCCGTCCTCGAGCCAGCGGTACAGCTCCGCCCCCTGCTCGCGCATGCGCGTCTGCACGTAGATCTTCTCCGCCTGGTCGCGGGAGAAGGCGAGATCGAGGCGCGTGAGCACACCGCTCTCTACGAAGCCCAGGATCTCGTCCTCGTAGATGAAGTCGGTGTCCCGGTGCTGGTCGCCGAAGAAGAGCCAGTTCGCGCCCCTCGCCCCGCTCTCCGCCCGCTCGTGCAGGAAGCCGCGGAAGGGGGCCACCCCCGTGCCAGGGCCGATCATGATGAGGGGGGCATCCCCGTCCGCCGGGACGCCGAAGGAGGCGTTGGGCTGCGGGAAGATACCCACGCCACCCTCCCCCAGCCGGTCGGCGAGGTAGGTGGAGCAGACGCCGCCGCGCGCGCGAGCCGAGCCCTCGGGGCCCGCATGGCGCACCGAGGCGATCGTGAGGTGGATGCGGTCGGGGCTCTGCAGGGGGCTGGAAGATATCGAGTAGGAGCGCGCCTGGAGCGGACGCAGCAGTACGGCGAGCTCCTCGGGGTCGAAGCGCAGCGCGGGACTCGCCTCGAGGACATCGAGCACGTCCCTCCCCCACAACCAGGAGTCCAGGGCCTCCTTGTCGTCGCGGCGGACGACATCGGCGAGTTCGCCGGAAGGATCGCGCTCTGCGACGGCGGCGATGAGGTCCTTCGAGGGCGTGCGGATCTCCCAGTCCCGCAGCAGGCGCTCCCCCATCGTCGCCCAGTCCACCGCCTGGTCCTCGCCGAGCCCGAGCCTCGACAGCAGGAGCGCGACGAGCCGCGGATCGTTCTCCGGGACGACCGCGAGCGCGTCACCGGCCGTATAGCCAATCCCGCTGTCGCCGAGGTCGAACTCGTAGTGCCGGATCTCCTTCGCGCTGCGCTCCGCCGAGAGCACCCGATTGACGGCGAGTCGCGACGTGTAGGGCGTCTTCCTGTTCCACGGCGAGCGCGGACGGGAGGGAGCCGCGGGGCCAGCACTCGCGGGTGCGCCCGCACCACCGTGGACCTCCGCGGCGAGGATCTCGGTGACCTGCACGATCCATCCCGCGGCGGCGTCCTCGAAGTCCACATCGCAGTCGACGCGCGGTGTCATGCGCGCCGCGCCCAACTGCTCGAAGCGGAGGTCGAGGAGACGTCCGGCATGACAGAAGTCGTCGTAGCCGCTGTCGCCGAGGGCGAGGACGGCGAAGCGCGCCTCATCGAGCCGTGGAGCGCCATCCGCCTGCAGCGCCTCCCAGAACAGCTCCGCGTTATCGGGCATATCGCCCTCGCCGTAGGTGGAGGTGACGACGAGGATGTGGCGCATCGCCGCGAGGTCGTCCATGCTCACGGCGTCGAGCTCGGCGAGCACAGACCCGACGCCCACGGCCCGCAGCCCCGCCGCGAGCTGATCGGCGAGGTCGGCGCTGTTGCCCGTCTGCGTGCCATAGAGGATCTGCACGGTCAGCGCAGCGACGGCGGCGGGCGTCTCCTGGGCGCTGCGCGCCGCGACGCCCGCGAAGAATCCGTTCAGCCAGGCCTGCTGCTCCGCGGTGAACGGGGCGCCGTGTTCTTCGGTCACAGCGGCGAGGAGCGAGCCGGTCATGCCACGGCCTCGTGCGCGGACTGCCAGGAGCGCGCGAGATCGTCCATCGAGGCCGTCGCGATGATCTCGTCGAAGCGTGCGGCCGCGGCGGCACGCTCGTTCTTGCGGTCCTGGTGCAGGATCCAGCCGTAGGTGCCGGGCGCGTCGATGCCGCGCACGTTGCGCTGCCGCAGCGAGCTCTTGTAGTCGTCGAGGCGCTTCGCCGCGATGAAGCTCGCGAGCTCCGCGTCCTCGAAGCCGTCGAGGGCTCCGCGGAGGTAGCGGACGACCTTCTGCATGACGAAGAAGTCCTCCGTGAGGATGAGCTTGCGCACCGCATCCTGCACGCGGGGGTCTTCCGGCCCCGTCGCCCCGGGCACCCGCTCCACCGCCGTCTCGCGGGCGACCTGCAGGACCGTGTAGGAGGAGAGCAGGGCGAACATATCCGGCGCGCCGCCGCTCTCACCGAGCTGAGGGACTCGTCCGCCGAGCACGCTGCGGCGATCGCGGTAGTCCACCTTGAAGGCGTGCACGCGGTCGGAGGCGATCGAGGAGGCGAGTTCGTCGAGGAGTTCCTTGCGGCTCTTCGCCGCGAGGATCGCGTCGGCGTCCTGGTAGAGCAGCAGGGCGCGGGGCATGCCGCACACGAAGTGGGTGCGCTCCTCCGTCCAGTTCGCGAGGATCCGCTCAGCGAGCGCGGAGCCCGTCGCCTCGAGGTGCCAGTGCAGGAGGAGGAGCACGGCGTCCTCGTGGAAAGCGTGCTCGGTGAGAGGGAAGAGCAGCAGCGAGTCGGCGCTCACCCTGTCCGCGAGCTCCTGCTCCGGGTCGTACTGGTAGAGGAAGCCGCCGCTCATGCCGTTGCCGAGTCCGCGGCCGAAGCCGCCGAGGTTGAGGACGGCACCGTTCGTCATGTACTCGCAGCCGAACTCGCCGATACCCTCCACGACCGCGGAGGCGCCTGAGTTGCGCACGGCGAAGCGGTCGCCCGCCTCGCCCTGCACGAAGAGCCGACCGCCCGTCGCGCCGAAGAGGGCGAAGTTGCCGATGAGGACGTTGCCGTTCCGCTCCGCGGATCCCCCGCCGGGGGTGCGGACGACGATGCGTCCTCCGGACTGGCTCTTGCCCACGCCGTCGTTCGCCGTACCGGTGTGATCGAGGACGATCCCGTCGTTGCAGAAAGCGCCGAAGGACTGCCCCGCGGAGCCGCGCGTATGCACGCGCACGGTTTCCTCCGCGAGGCGGGCCCGCCCGCGCTCGTCGCGGAAGACGGCGGGGAACGCTGCGGTCTCCTCCTCGGAGAGCTCGTAGTTCAGCATCCGCTCGATGTCGATGGAGAGCTGGCCGCCCACGGACTTATCGCTGTTGGTGACCGGGACATCGTCGACGAAGACGGCGCATTCGCCGTCCTCCACGATCTTCTCCCTCACGAGCGAGATGAGGCCGTCGTCGATGCGGAAGTCCTTCTCCAGGTACACGGGATCGGTGACGATCTTCTCCGTGACGGGGGCGAGCATGGCCCGCACATCGAGGCGCCCCACACTCGCGGGGTGGTCGAGGAGCTGGAGGAGATCCGCGCGGCCCCGCGCCTCGCGCAGCGAGCGCAGGCCGAGACGGGCGAGGATCTCGCGCACGTCGTGGGCGATGTTCAGCAGATACTGCGCGAGGGCGCGCGGGTCGCCGTCGAAGACCTCGGGGTTCGTCGTGAGGCCCGCGGGGCACTTGATGTTGCAGTTCTTCGCCATGACGCAGCCCATCATCATGAGCGCCGTGGTGCCGAATTCGAAGCTGTCGCCGCCGAGGAGCGCGGAGACGACGACGTCGCGACCGGTCTGGTGCGCGCCGGAGCAGCGCAGGGTGATCTTCTGCCGGAGGCCGTTGACAAGGAGAGCCTGGTGCACCTCAGCGACGCCGATCTCTGCGGATCGTCCCGCGTACTTGAGGCTCGTGACGGCCGCGGCGCCCGTGCCGCCGGTGTTCCCGGCGACGTTGATGACGTCGGCGCCCGCCTTGGCGACGCCCACGGCGATCGTGCCGATGCCCTCGGAGCTGACGAGCTTGACGACGACGCGCACGCGCGCGGCCTTGCAGTCGTGGATGAGCTGGGCGAG
>JAATFJ010000271.1 GCA_015655255.1 Actinomycetales bacterium
CGATCCAGTCGTCGAGCGCGACGACCGTGAGAGCCGCGCGCAGCAGCGACTCCGGTGCCTCCGGGGCGGACAGCCGGAGGTTCTCCGCGACCGTCCCGCGGAGCATCGTCGGATGCTGCGAGACGAGCGCGACGGCGCCGCGGAGATCGTCGAGTGCGAGCGTGCGCACATCCGTCGCCTCCAGCGCGACGGTGCCCTCCTGTGGATCCCATCCGCGGACGAGGAGCGCGGCGAGTGTCGACTTTCCACTGCCGGAGACGCCGACGACGAAGCTCCACGTGCCTGCGGGGAACGTCGCGGAGACGCGGTCCAGTGCGGCCGCCGCATCCGGACGCCCGTGCCGCACCGTCACGGCATCGAGTGCGAGCGTGCCGCCCGGAGGGAGCGCGACGGGTGCCGCCGGATCGTGCACGAGCGGGGGTGCCTCCACGATCGCCCTCACCCGATCCGTCGCCGCGAACGCCGCATCGAGTCCCGCGGTGAAGTCGTCCACCCCGAGGGCGGGCCCGATGAGCAGAATCGCCGTGACGACTGCAACGGCGATCGGGACGGGAGCGGCGCCCGTCGCGATCCCCGCGAGGAGAGGGGCGGCGACCGCTCCCAATTGCAGCAGGGTGAGGGCCGCGGAACGCGCTCCCTGCACACGACCCGCCGCATCGCGCGCCCGGGCGAGGGAGCGATCGGCGACGGCGAGACCGCGCAGCCGCTCCTGCTGTGCTCCGAAGGACAGCACCTCGCGGATCCCCTGGATGTCGTCGCCGAGGTGGGCGGCGAGCTCCCCCCGATCGGCGGCGACCTGCCGTGCGGAGCGCCACGTTGCGCGCTGCGAGGCGAACGGCACGATGAAGACGATCGCCGCGAGGAACGGCGCGATCGTGAACGCGAGAAGGGGACCCGTCGTCACACCGAGCCACACGAGCGCGACCGTCGGCACGACGACCGCCGCGATCGCGGGCGGCAGCGTGTGCGCGAAGAACACCTCGATCCGGTCGATGTCGCGCGTCGCGCGCGTCGTCAGCTCGGATCCGGCCTTCCCTGCCGTCGCCGCGGGAGCCTGAGGCACGAGCCGCGTGAAGAACAGCTCGCGCAGTCGCTGCAGCGCCGTGAAGGCGACCCAGTGCCCCGCGTAGTGCTCGAGGTAGCGGAGGAAGGCCTTCGTGAGCGCGATGCCGCCGAGCACAGCGATGAGGATCGGGACCGAGACAACCCCTCCTGTCGCGGCGCGGCCGATCGCCATCGCCGCGACGACGAAGAGCGCGACGCCGAGGAGCTGATTCGCGATGCGCGCGAGCACGGAGAGGCCGAGCGTGGGCAGGAGGCGCTTCGTGTGCCCGATGAGCCAGCGGGCCAGATCGATCCTTCTCGTCTCGGCGGTCACGCGCTCACCCCCTCGGGGCTCAGGGCGACGACCCTGTCGGCGGCGAGGATCGCTCCCGGCCGGTGCGCGATCATGAGCACGGTCCGGCCCTGCGCGAGCCGGTCGAGTGCCGCGAGGATCGCCGCCTCTCCCGCGAGGTCCACCTGCGAGGTCGGTTCGTCGAGCAGCAGGATGGGGGCGTCCCGCAGCGCGGCGCGCGCGATGGAGAGACGCTGCGCCTGACCGCCGGAGAGCAGGTCGCCGTGCTCGCCCACGGGCGTGTCGAGGCCCTGCGGCATCGCCTTGACCTCCTCGCGGAGCCCCGCCATATCGAGCGCCTCCCAGAGGCGCTCCTCACCGGCATCGGGGGCGGCGATGCGCAGGTTCTCCGCGATCGTCCCGAGGAAGAGGGAGGTGCGCTGCTCCACGACGGCCAGCCGCGCGCGCACGCTGCCCGAATCCGCCGTCGCGACATCGAGACCGTCGACGAGCACGCGTCCCGCGCGCGGTCGGATATGCGCCTGGATGAGCGCGCTCGTCGTCGACTTGCCCACCCCGCTAGGGCCGACGAGGGCAACGCGCTCGCCGGGTGCGACTCGGAGGGACAGGCCGCGCAGGACGGGTGCGGCACCCGGCCACCCCGCCGTCACATCCTCGAGGACGATCGCACCATCCGGCTCGCCGGGCTCATCCGCGGCGGCAGGGGAATCCGCCGTCCCCAGGTGTGCGCTGAGCTGCTTCTGCGCAGCCCGCCCGCTGATCCCGATATAGAAGAACTGCCCCACGACATCGACGGGGCCGATGACGAGCGTGGCCAGGAGCAGGATCGCGATGCCCTGACCGAGCGTGAGCTCCCCCGCCGCGACGCGAGCGGTCGCGATGCTCGCCGCCGCGACGACGACGGTGAGGGAGAAGGCCGCATCCACGACGAAGATGAGGAGCTGATTGCCCGCGAGCAGCTTCATAAGCCCGCGCCGGTGCTCCTCGCCCTTTTCGGCGAGCTCCGCCGCCGTCCTCCCCGCGGCACGGGCGTAGACGAGGGTGTCGAGTGCCTGGATCGCCTCGAGGAAGGCCGCCGTGAGGCGTCCCTGCGACCGTCGGTAGGAGATGCCGACGGGGCGGACGAGCCGCTGGAACCCGCCGATGAGGAGGGGCACGAGGAGCACGAAGAGTGCGAGGCAGCCCGCCGTGAGCGGATCGACGCCGATGGCCATGATCGCGAGGACGAGGAACGGTGTCGTGAGGGCCGCCGTGATGGGGCCGAGGAATCCCGCGCGATAGTGCGCGGTGCGCTCGGTCGCATCCGTCGTGAGGGAGAGCAGCGAACCGGAGCGACCCGCCGATCCCGCGACACCAAGATCGAAGATTCGGCTCACCGTCGCCCGGCGCAGCGCCCGCTCGGTCTCCGCCTCCGCGCGCTGGACGAGCCAGGCGCCCAGCCCTGCGCACAGTGCCGCGAGCAGGGCGAGTGCGACGATCGCCGCAATGCGTCCCGCGCTCGTTCCGCAGGGATGGTCGATGGCCGCCCCGACGAGGAGGAAGAGCACGGCCGTGGAGCCCGCGCCGATCCAGGAAAGCGCGGCCTGCGTCCAGACACGGCGACGCGGTGTCGCCGCGCGCACGAGCGGATGGAGGGGGACATCCGGTGCCGCGTGCGGGTTTCCGCCGGGGTGGGTGGGCTGGCCGCGCATGTGGTGCTCCCGTTCTCTCCTCTCTCATTCTCTCCCACCTGTTCCCCTCGGTTCGCGCCTCCTCCCTCTCCTCGAGACACCCACATGTTTTCGAGCCACCACCCAAATCACGCAAATACGTGGGCCGCTCGGTAGGAGGTGGGTGGCTCGGCGGAGGGGAACGGTGAGGCGGAGAGAGCGGAAGGAGACGGAGGCCGAGGGAGCGGCAGGCCTCCACGATGTGCTCAGGACGCTCCGGTAGAGTGGCCAGCGCCCGACCAGGGCACCCCGTGGCCGACGCATTCGAAGGCAGCATGTCCGCAATACCCCCCGATGACTCGACCGCCTCCTCTGCGGAGCGGATATCGCCCGCGGCTCCGACGGCGCCCGCCACCGTCCCCGGGCCCGCCGGCGCCGCACCCTCGGCTGTCCCTGAGGGGCCGTCCGCCGCCTCGCAGCCCGGCGTCGAGCCGACAGCGAACCCGGAATCGGTACCGACGGATCGCCGTCCCCTCCGCATCCTCATCGGCTGCGACACGTTCTCGCCCGACATCAACGGCGCCGCACGCTTCGCCGAGCGCCTCGCCGCGGGCCTCGTCGCCCGCGGGCACGAGGTGCATGTCGTCGCCCCCAACCAGGCGTACCGCAAGAGCCCGACCCATACGGAGACCATCGAGGGAGAGGAGATGATTCTGCACCGGCTGCCGTCGGTGCGCTGGCCCCCGCACGACTGGCTCCGCTTCGTCTGGCCGTGGCGCGCCAAGCACTACGCTCGCAAGATCCTCGATGAGGTACAGCCGGACGTTGTGCACATCCAGTCGCATATCGTCATCGGACGCGGGCTGTCCCGCATCGCCCACCAGCGCGGCATCCCCATCATCGCGACCAACCACGTGATGGCGGAGAACATCCTCGACCATACGACGCTGCCCGACTTCCTCAACCGCGCCTTCGCGCGTGTGGCCTGGGCGGACGCCGAACGCACCTTCCGCCTCACGCGTGCCGTGACGACGCCGACGCGTCGCGCGGCGGACTTCCTCGAGAAGACGATCGATATCGATGGGGTGATCCCCATCAGCTGCGGCATCGACCGCGCTAACTACACGCCCGTCCTCGGCCCGCGCGAGAAGAACCGCATCATCTTCGTCGGCAGCCTCACCGCCGAGAAACAGATCGACGTCATCTTGAAGGCGCTGACGAAGCTCGATCCCGCGCTCGACGTGAGCCTCGACATCGTCGGCGGCGGCGACCAGCGCAAGAACCTCGAGACGCTCACGCGCGATCTCGACCTCGCCGATCGCGTCACCTTCCACGGGCGCGTCACCGATGAGAAACTGCGGGCCCTGTACTCCCGCGCGAGCGTCTTCGCGATCGCCTCGATCGCCGAGCTGCAGTCGATCGCGACAATGGAGGCCATGGCCTCAGCCCTCCCCATCGTCGCGGCAGACGCCGTCGCCCTTCCGCATCTCGTGCACGACGGGGAGAACGGCTACCTCTTCCCCCCGGGCGAGGTGGATGCGCTCGCCGACCGGCTCACGCGTGTGCTCACCGCGGACCCCTCGGAGTACGAACGTCTGCAGCAGGCCTCCCTCGATGGCGTCGCCGTGCACGACATCACGCGCACCCTGGACACCTTCGAAGCGCTGTACCGAGACGAACCGCTGCCCGCCTGATGCACATCGTCTTCTTCGGCGATCAGCACCTCGACTCCCTCGGCGGCGCGCAGGTGTCCATGCGCTTGCAGCGTCGCTTCCTCGAAGCAGCGGGGCACCTCGTCACCGTCGTCGCTCCCCGGATGCACGGCGGATGGACGGGCGGCGGCGCGGTGTCCGAGTCGACCGTGGACATGCCCTCCTTCGCCATCACCCCCGATCGGGAGTACTCGATGACGTGGCCGGGCACCCGCACCGACCGTTTCGTCGACCACGCCTTCATTGGGAGACCCCCCGTCGATCTCGTGCACGTGCAGGCGGATTTCTGGAGCGCCTTCATCGGCCACCGGTTCGCGCAGCGCAACGGCATCCCCGTCGTGCACACGATGCACAACCGAGTGGATGTGGGGATCGCCGCGCTCACCCCGCTGGCCGGTCCCGCGCTCGCCGTGCTGAATCTGTGGCGGCGGCGCACGATGCGCGGGATCGGAGACCGCGTGCACGGCAGCGACGGCTGGGCGTATCTGCGCGGCATCGTGCAGGGATCCACCGCTGTGACGGCCCCGTCCGCGCACTTCGCCCAGCGCCTGGAGCGCACGGGCGTGTTCCCCACCGTCGACGTCGTATGGAACGGCATCGATGACGGCCTGCTCGATGCGACCCTCGCGGCGCGGCAGGAGCGCCCGGCGGGGAAGCCACGCTTCGTCTGGGTGGGGCGGATGAGCCCGGAGAAGCGTCTGCTCCCGTTCCTCAAGGCCGTCGTCGCCTCGCGCGTCGATGCGGAGGTCGAGGTCATCGGTAGCGGCGGCGAACTGCATGCCGCGCAGCGTATCGCCCGGGGGCATCAGGGGATCCGATTCTCAGGACGCCTCGCGTACCCGCACACGCTCGCGCGCATTGCGGCGGCGGATGCCGTGGTGCAGACGTCCATCGGCTTCGAGACGCAGGGGATGACGCCCTTCGAGGCGGCGTCATTGGGAACGCCTGCCGTCGTGAGCGATCCGGACATCGCCGCCGAGCTGCGGGGCGGCCTCTGGGCGGTCCCCACTCCGGAGGGAACGGAGACCCAGCGGATCGCGGCGCTCTCCGAGACACTTCGGCGTGCCGCCGCCGATATCTCGCGGGGTGCGGCTCCTCGTCCCGATCTGCAGATCGCCGTGGACTTCCGGCAGTCCTCGCGGACCGCGGCGATGCTCCGGATCTATGAACGGGTGCTCAGTAGCCGGCGAGCACCGAGCTCCCGAACAGTGTGATCACGGAGAAGAACGCGGTCGTCAGCACGGTGACGGCGATGCCGAGCCCGACGCCCGCCGTGCCGTGAGGGGCGTCTTTCCGGCGGAGCCCGATGATCCCGAAGACGAGGGTGACGACGGCGAGGAGCGCCGTGGCGACGGTGAGGATCGTATTGATCACGACGTACGTGTAGTAGGTGTCGAAGGTCGGCATCGCCGCGGGGATGAGCACGGTGGTGGCGAGGGTGCGGAGGGCGAAGGCGGCGATCGCGATGATGAGCGCGACCCGTCCGGCGGTGTTCCCGGGACGTGACACGGGGGCACCGTATGTCGGAGGAACGGGCTGGCCCGCGGGGGAGTAGGCGGGCGGAGCGGCGGAGCCGGGCTGGACGGGATGGTACCCGGGCTGTGCGGTGTACGGAGGAACGGAGGGCTGCGTCGGCTCGCTCATGGGGCGAGCCTCACCGCTCGTCGTGGCCGGTGACGGGCCCGCTCGCTCATTCGTCCTCGTCCTCTCGACCCGCGATGCGCGACCAGTCCGTGGGGCGAGGCCCGTAGCCGTCGCGCCGGACGGCGACGGTCGTGCCGACGATGGCCCAGAGGGCGAGGGTGGCGAGGAGGAAGAGGAAGAGCATGGCAGAAACGCTACGGTCGACAGGATTGTGCCACGAGTGGCAGGATAGACAGTAATCGAAGGAAAAGCGCCAACCCGGGAGGAATCATGAAGACGGTGGCCTGCGTGGTCCAGGAGGGCTTCTCGCCCTTCGAGTTCGGCGTCGCGTGCGAGGCCTTCGGGCTGGATCGCTCCGACGATGGAGTGCCGAACTTCGACTTCCGGGTCGTCACTGCCGAGCCCGGCGCCATCGACTCGAACATGGGTTTCTCGCTCATCGTCGAACACGATCTGTCCTTCGCCGCTGAGGCGGATCTCGTCGTTGTCTGTCCCGTCCCGCGGGAGACGTGGGGCACGGTCGATCCGCGCGTGAGCGAGATCGTGCGCGCCGCGGTGGACCGCGACGCCTGGGTGCTCAGCGTGTGCAGCGGCGCGTTCACGCTCGCCGCCTCCGGCATCCTCGACGGACGCAGGGCGACGACGCACTGGCGCTACGTCGAGAAGATGGCCGCGATGTTCCCTTGCGTCGACATCGATCCCGATGTGCTCTTCGTGCAGGACGGCAAGGTCATCACGAGCGCCGGTACGGCCGCGGGCATCGACGCGTGCCTACATCTGCTGCGGCAGGAGATCGGTGCGGAACTTACCAATCGTGTCGCACGGCGCATGGTCGTTCCGCCGCAGCGCGATGGTGGCCAGGCCCAGTTCATCGATCGCCCGCTGCCGCACGGCGGCGCGGACTCGCTCACCGTCGTCGTGGACTGGGCGATGGAGCATCTCGGGGAGGACCTGACCGTGGAGTCCCTCGCCCGTCGCGCGCATATGTCGGAGCGCACCTTCGCGCGCCGGTTCAAGGCGGAGCAGGGGGCGACGCCCGCTGCCTGGCTCGCGCGGCAGCGCGTCATCTGCGCGCAGCGGATGCTGGAGACGACGGATCTGGGCCTCGATGCCGTCGCCGTGAGCAGTGGTTTCGGCTCCGCCGCCGTGCTGCGGCAGAACTTCGCGCGCGTGCTGGGCACGACCCCGACGGCGTACCGCGCGGCGTTCTCCTGCGTCGCGCGCGAGGCGGTCCTCGTCTGAGCGCGCGGAGCCGATCGTTGGGCGCTGCGGGGGCGGCGAGGTTCTGCAGGAACTTCGGAGGGTTTCCCGGGATTCCTCTGCGGATTCTGTCGAGATCCGAGAACTCGGAGCGCGTGCCATCCCGGAACAGGTCTGCTAAACTTGAGTCGTAAGGACTCAACTTAGAAGGAGACTCTCCGGAGGAACGAATGAGCACCCCCCAGCCGCAGGAAGAACAGCAGAGCGCACTCGAGCAGTTCGGCATCAATCTCACCGACCGCGCCCGTCAGGGAAAGCTCGATCCCGTCATCGGTCGCGACAGCGAGATCCGTCGCGTCAGCCAGGTGCTCACCCGGCGCACGAAGAACAACCCCGTCCTCATCGGCGAACCCGGCGTCGGCAAGACCGCCGTCGTGGAGGGCCTTGCCCAGCGCATCGTCGCGGGAGACGTCGCGGAATCCCTCAAGGACAAGGAGCTCATCTCCCTCGACATCTCCGCGCTCGTCGCCGGCGCCATGTACCGCGGCCAGTTCGAGGAGCGCCTCAAGAGCGTTCTCAAGGAGATCACCGAGTCCGAGGGGCAGGTCATCACCTTCATTGACGAGCTGCACACCCTCATGGGCGCGGGTGGCGGTGAAGGGTCTGTCGCGGCCTCCAACATGCTCAAGCCCATGCTCGCCCGCGGTGAGCTGCGGCTCATCGGGGCGACCACCGTCGACGAGTATCGCGAGTACATCGAGAAGGACGCAGCGCTCGAGCGCCGCTTCCAGCATGTGTTCGTCGGAGAGCCCAGTGTAGAGGACACCGTCGCGATCCAGCGCGGACTCAAGGAGCGTTACGAGGCGGACCGCAAGGTCGCCATCGCAGACACCGCCCTGGTCGCTGCTGCTGCTCTGAGCAACAGGTACATCACCGGGCGTCAGCTGCCCGACAAGGCGATCGTCCTCATCGACGTGGCAGCATGCAGGCTGCGCATGGAGATCGACTCGGCTCCGGTCGAGATAGACGGGTTGCGCCGCAGCGTCGACCGCCTCAAGCTCGAAGAGCTCGCCCTGAAGAAGGAGAAGGACGAGGCGTCGAAACAGCGCCTCGAGAAGCTCCGCTCCGACCTCGTCGACAAAGGCAAGGAGCTCTCGGTGCTGCAGGAGCGTTGGGACAAGGAGCGCTCGGCCCTGAACCGCGTCGGCGAGTTGAAGGAGAAGCTCGACGCGCTGCGCATGGAGGCGGAGCGGGCGCAGCGCGAGGGAAACCTCGAGCGGGCCAGCCGCCTGCTCTACGGCGAGATCCCCGTGATCGAGGCGAACCTGGCCGCCGCTGAGAAGTCGGAGGACGACACCCCGCTCATGGTCAACGACCAGGTCACCGCCGAAGACATCGCCGCCGTGATCGCGATGTGGACGGGCATCCCGGTCGGGCGTCTCATGCAGGGAGAGACCGAGAAGCTGCTCAACCTCGAGAACGAGCTCGGCAAGCGGCTCGTGGGTCAGAAGAAGGCCGTCAGGGCGGTCTCCGAGGCCGTGCGTCGATCGCGGGCGGGCATCGCGGATGCGGACCGGCCGACCGGCTCGTTCCTCTTCCTCGGCCCGACCGGCGTCGGCAAGACCGAGCTGGCC
>JAATFJ010000376.1 GCA_015655255.1 Actinomycetales bacterium
CTTGCCGTCGAGGTGCCCGCAGCGCTTGGGGTTGACCTGATCCTCGATATGCGTGCCCGCGAGCCCCGCATCCTCCAGGGTCTGGATGGTGCGGGCGACGTTCATGGGCTCCCCGAAGCCCGTGTCCGCGTCGACGATCGCGGGGAGGTCCGTCATCCGGGCGATCTGCTGGGCGCGACCCGCGACCTCGGTGAGGGTCGTGAGGCCGATGTCCGGAAGCCCCAGGTCGGCGGAGATGACCGCGCCCGAGATGTAGACGCCCTCGAAGCCCTTGCGCTCGATGAGCTTCGCGGAGAGCGGATTGAAGGCGCCGGGGAAGCGCAGCAGCTCGCCGCTCCCCAGCCTCTCCCGGAACAGCCGCCGCTTCTCGGCCGCAGGAATCGTGGAATACAGCATCAGAACAGCCCCCGGGTGAGCGGACCGGCGGGAAGCACCCCGGGCCGTGCCACGAAGGACAGCCGGGCGACCTCGGCGGGGGTGAGTTCGGGCAGGCGCTCCGCGAGCGACAGGAACCGCTCGATCTCCTCCTGCTCCAGCACGGGCTCCGCGAGCGTCCGGAACTTCCGCACGTAATCGGCACGCGCGAAGGGACGGGCGCCCAACGGATGCGCATCGGCCACGGCGATCTCCTCCACGACGGTCGATCCGTCCGTGAGCCGGATCTCCACGCGCCCGCCGAGGGCCTTCTCCGCGGGATCCGTCGAGTGGTAGCGCCGCGTCCACTCCGCGTCCTCCGCCGTCGTCGTCTTGTGCCACAGCGCGACGGTGTCAGGACGCGCGGCGCGCGCCGGGGCGTAGGAGTCGACGTGGTGCCAGGCACCGTCCTGCAGGGCGACGGTGAAGATGTACGGGATGGAGTGGTCGAGGGTCTCCCGGGAGGCCTGCGGATCATATTTCTGCGGGTCGTTCGCCCCGGAGCCGATGACGTAGTGCGTGTGGTGGCTCGTGTGCAGCACGATGCTCTCGACGTTCGTCGGATCGCGCAGCTCCGGCCGCTGCGTCCCGAGTCTGCGGGCGAGGTCGATCCAGGCCTGTGCCTGGTACTCGGCGGAGTGCTCCTTCGTGTAGGAGTCGAGGATCGCCCGCTTCGCCTCCCCCGCCGCGGGCAGCGGAACCGCGTAGGAGGCGTCGGGGCCGTCGAGCAGCCAGGCGATGACGCCGTCCTCGCCCTCGTAGATGGGCGAGGGGGAGGTCTCCCCGCGCATGGCCCTGTCCACGGCCTCGACCGCCATCTTGCCCGCGAAGGCGGGGGCGTAGGCCTTCCAGGAGGAGATCGCGCCCTTGCGGCTCTGCCGCGTGGCCGTCGTCGTGTGCAGCGCCTGCGCGACGGCCTGGGAGATCGTCGCCGCGGGAAGCCCGAGGAGGGTCCCGATGCCCGCCGCCGCGGAGGGGCCGAGGTGGGCGACGTGATCGATCTTGTGCGCGTGCAGGCAGATGGCGCGGACGAGGTCGATCTGGATCTCGTAACCGGTCGCGATGCCGCGGACGAGCGCCCGGCCGTCGGCGCCGGTGTGCTGGGCGACGGCGAGGATCGGCGGGATGTTGTCGCCGGGATGGGAGTACTCCGCGGCGAGGAAGGTGTCGTGGTAGTCGAGCTCGCGGACGGCGACGCCGTTCGCCCACGCCGCCCACTCGGGACTCGTCCGCTCGGAGGGTTCCGCGCCGAACACCGTCGATCCGACACCGCCCCGCGACGCCGGATGGGCGAAGGCCTGGTCGCGCGCCGCCGTCACGGGGGCGCGCGTGAGGGAGGCGGCCGCGACGGCGGCGTTGTCGATGACCCGGTTGACGATCATGTCCGCGACCTCGGGTGCGACGTCGACGGGGTCCGCGGCGACGGCGGCGATCTTCCCCGCGAGCTGGTCCTCCGGGGCGAGTGCTTCCTCGCTCCTGTGCACGCGGACGGAGTGGGTGACGGTCATGGTTTTCCTTCGCTTTCGGAGGGGAGGGGACTCTCCGGGGAGAGGGAGTCGAGGATGCCCGCGAGGGCGTTGTGCAGGTGGACGTGCGTCGCATGCGCGGCGAGCTCGGCGTCCCCCGCCGCGATGGCCTCCGCGATGAGGCGGTGCTCTGCGACGGATCGCGCGAGACGTGCGGGCTTATCGCGGGCGAGGCGGCGGACGCGCACGAGATGCGTGCGCACGGTGCGCAGCGCGGAGGTGAAGTAGTCGTTGCCGACGGCGGCGTCGATGGCCGCATCGAAGCGAGCGATGAGCGCGTAGTAGCCGTCACGCGCGTCGTCGGAGGCGGAGGCGGGGCGGGAGGCCGCACCGACGGGGTCGAGGTGCACGTCCGAGAACTCCTCCGCGTACGCGGAGAACACGGTGCGGTCGCCGCGCGCGGCGGCAAGGCGGGCGGAGGTCTCCTCGAGCGCCCGCCGGATCTCGAAGAGCGCACGGATGTCCGCGGCCTCGATGGCGCTGACGACCGTGACGCGCGGCGACTGCTGCACGACGAGCCCCTCGGCGGTGAGCTGCTGGAGCGCCGCACGCAGCGGCGTCCTGCTCACGCCGAGCCGGGCCGCCTGCTCCGTCTCCGCGAGCACAGTGCCCGGAGCCAGGGCGCCCGACTGGATCTCGTCGAGCAGCACGGCATAGGCGCGCTCTCCCGCACGAGGGGTGTCGACGATGCTCACCCACTCAGTGTATACACACGACGCCTGATCACGCCAAAGAAGACAGAATGACCCCTGATTATGTATACCGAGAGCGCGTCGATTCAGGGAGCGTAACGATCGGGGTCGAGACGCCAGTTATCGGTCGAGTCCACCGCAC
This sequence comes from Actinomycetales bacterium, assembly GCA_015655255.1. The sequence continues at coordinate 2,775 of JAATFJ010000376.1, forward strand.
TGCGCACGACGAGACCCGCGAAGGCGGGCAGCTCCCCATCGGGAAGGTGCTCGTCCGTGACGATGAGATCCACGGCGTTGACCTCGGTGATGAA
>JAATFJ010000195.1 GCA_015655255.1 Actinomycetales bacterium
ACAGCGACGTCGCCCGTGCGCCACAGGATCTCCAGTGCCCGCTTCGTCTCATCCCAGTTCCACCAGCCGCCGCGCTCCCGCGGCCTATCGGCCCGCAGCTCGGCGGGGCGCAGCGCCCCGCGCGCCCGCAGCTCGTCCCGCACCCAGTCGAGCGTGCGCATCATGTCGGTGCCGCGGAACCAGGGGCCTCCGTCGCGGAGGCGCCGTCCGTAATCGTCCCGGCGGAAGCGCCACAGCGGCCAGTCGTCCACCGGCAGGAACGTCGCCTCATGGGCCAGGTACTCCACATAGGGGGAACGCGCTGCGAGGAAGGAGCGGTCGAAGCTCTCCGGCGCGTATGCGCCGAGCCGGGAGAACAGCGGCAGGTAGTGCGAGCGGGCGAAGACGTTCACGGAATCGATCTGCAACACGCCCATCTGCGCCATCGCCGCGCGGAAGTGGCGGGACGAGGGGGCATCGGGACGGCGCCGGGTGAGGCCCTGGGCGGCGAGGGCGATGCGGCGCGCCTGATCGGCGCTGAGAGAGTCTGGCACGGCGTCAGCGTATCGCCAGCCACGGACACGGCCGCACCCGTAGACTGGCCCAATGACGGACGAAAGACGACCGGGGGTCTGGGATCTGCTGCGCGGCCACCCCCTGCCGAACGACCGCGTCATCTCCTCGGAGACGGACCGCTCCGTTCCGACCGCTCTGCGCATCGGCGCCGCGTACGCGTGGCGTCTGCTGCTCATCGCGGCGGCACTGGGCGTCATCATCTGGCTCGTCATGCAGCTCAAGCTGCTCGTCATCCCCTTCCTCATTGCGATTCTCCTCACGGCCCTGCTCTGGCCCGCGTTCGAGCTCATGCTGCGTCGGCGGTTTCCCCGGTGGGCGGCGATCGTCGTCTCCCTCGTCGGGACGCTCGCGATCGTGGGCGGTCTGCTCTGGCTCGTCGGCTGGCAGATCGGCCAGCAATGGGCCGATGTGCGTGACAAGACGACGTCCGCCACCGAGGAGCTCCGCCAGTACCTCATCGACGGGCCCTTGCACCTCTCCGCCTCGCAGATCGAGGAATACCTCGACCAGGCCTGGACGCTCATCCAGCAGCAGAGCGAATCGCTGTGGAGCGGGGCGCTCGCCGTAGGGACGACCTTCGGCCATGTGGGAACGGGTGCCGTCCTCTCCCTCTTCATCCTCATCTGCCTCCTCGCCGACGGTGGCGGCATTTGGAAGTGGACGCTGAAGCTCTTCCCGCGTCGGGCCCGGCCCGCCGTCGACGCCGCGGCGCAGACCGGATGGACGACGGTCGTCAACTACGCCCGGACCCAGCTCCTCGTCGCCACGATCGACGCCGTCGGCATCGGCGCCTGCGCTTTCTTCCTCGGCGTACCGCTGGCCATCCCTGTCGCCGTCCTCGTCTTCCTCGGGGCCTTCGTGCCCATCGTCGGCGCCGTCGTCACCGGTGCCGTGGCCGTCGTCCTCGCCCTCGTCTACAACGGCCCGATCATCGCCATCTGGATGCTCGTCGCCGTCCTCGCGGTGCAGCAGATCGAGGGACATGTGCTCCAACCCTTCCTCATGGGCTCCGCCGTCAAGGTGCATCCCCTCGCCGTCGTGCTCGTCGTCGCGGGCGGCACCATGATCGCGGGCATCCCGGGAGCCCTCTTCGCGGTCCCCCTGGCCGCATTCGTCAACGTCGCCGCCGTCACGCTCAGCTCCGGAAGCACCGGACGGGCACCGTCGGGCGATCTCATCTGGAGCACTGTGCCGCGCGAGCGGCAGCGGAGGAAGAACGGAAAATGAGCGCAGTCCCCAGCCTGGCCGAATTCGAGGAGGCCGCGCAGGGCCTGGCGAAGGTCATCTCGCATACCCCGACGCTGCCATCCGTCGCGCTCTCCGAGAAGCTCGGCGCTCCCGTCGTGCTGAAGATGGAGAACCTGCAGCGCACGGGGTCCTTCAAGATCCGGGGTGCCGCCTACCGGCTCTCCCGGCTGACAGAGGAGGAGCGCGCTCGCGGTGTCGTCGCGGCCTCCGCGGGCAACCACGCCCAGGGCGTCGCGCTCGCCGCGCAGGCGCTCGGCATCCCCGCGACGATCTTCATGCCCATCGGTGCTCCCGTCCCTAAGCTTCTCGCGACGCGCAGCTACGGGGCAGAGGTCGTGCTGGAGGGGGAGACTGTGGCCACCTCGCTCCGCCTCGCCGAAGAGTTCGCGGAGCGCACCGGTGCCGTCGTCATCCATCCCTTCGACCACCGCGACATCGTCATCGGTCAGGGCACCCTCGGTCTGGAACTGCTCTCCGACGCGCCCGACGTTGACACGATCCTCGTCGGTATCGGCGGGGGAGGGCTTATCGCGGGCGTCGCGGCGGCCGCCAAGGCCGCCGCCGCCCTCGCGGGGCGCACGGTGCGCATCATCGGCGTGCAGGCGGAGAACGCCGCCGCCGTGCCGCGCTCGCTTGCGGCGGGGGAGCCCGTCGAGATCGTCACCCAGCCGACCATCGCCGACGGCATTCTCGTCGCGCGCCCCGGGGACATCCCCTTCGCGATCATCCGTGATCTCGTCGACGAGGTCGTCACGGTGAGCGATGACGACATCGCCCGTGCGGTTCTCGTGCTCGCCGAGCAGTCCAAGGTCGTCGTAGAACCCGCGGGCGCCGTCGGCGTCGCCGCGATCCTCGCGGGGAAGATCCGTGCCACGGGGAAGACCATGGCGGTCCTCTCCGGGGGCAACATCGATCCGCTGCTGCTGCAGCGCATCATCGCCCACGGCTTGGCCGCCTCGGGGCGCTACGTCACGCTGAAGATCCCGCTGCCGGACCGTCCCGGCCAGCTCTCCCGCGTCTCGGAACTGCTCGCGGAGGCAGGAGCGAACGTCATCGAGGTGCTGCACACCCGGCACGGCCAGGGGCTGCAGATCAGCGAGGTGATCCTCCAGCTCAGCGTGGAGACCCGGGGTGCGGAGCACACGGCGCTCACGCTGGACGTGCTCCGTCGCGCGGGCTTCGATCCGATCGTCGTCCCGGACTGAGACGCGGGGGATCAGCCCGCGTAGGTCTCGACGTTCGTGACCTCTACGGGGATGGAGCGGCCGTTGGGGGCCTCGTAGGACGTCTTCTCGCCGACCTTGAGGCCGAGGATGGCCTTCCCCAGGGGGCTTGCCTCGCTGTACACATCGAGGTCACCGCCCGCGGAAATCTCGCGGCTGCCGAGGAGGAAGACCTCTTCTCCGCCCGCGACGACGGCCGTGACGACGGTGCCGGGCTCAACGATGCCGCGGCTGGCGGGCGCCTCGCCGACCTTCGCGGTCTTCAGGAGCTGCTCCAGCGTTCGGATGCGGGCCTCCTGCTTGCCCTGCTCGTCCTTCGCCGCGTGGTAGCCGCCGTTCTCCTTGAGGTCTCCCTCTTCCCGGGCGGCCTCGATGCGCTTCGCAATCTCTTCGCGGCCGGTGGTGGAGAGATGTTCGAGCTCGGCGACGAGCCTGTCATACGCTTCCTGCGTGAGGAAGGGAACCTGAGCGTCTGCGGACACAGCGTGCTCCTTCGATCGATGCCCTCGAGGGGCTGATATGCCAAGACGCCCCGGCGATGGCCGGGGCGTCGTTTCGTCTTCCAGAAGTCTATGCGACCCAGCAGGAGTTCACCAAACCTGTCGTGGCCTCCGCGATCGTGGGGATGCGCTCGGTGAGGCTGCGCGTATGGGTGCCGACGGAGGGTACCTCGATGACCTTCCAGCCGACCACGCCGTACTCCTCATCCTGTGCCTCGATGGCGCAGTAGACCTCTCGATCGGGCGACGTCGTGACCTGGAATCGCAGCGAAACGGTGTGCGCGTCGATGACCTCGAAGCCGAGATCGTCCACGTCGACGGTCCCCGCGGCGCGGGCCGCCGTGATCCAGGCTGCGACGACGACGAGAACGATGGCGAGGGCGCCGACGACGATCCACGGGCCCTTTCGGGCACGGCGTCTGCCGTAGCGGTCGTCGAGGTCCTGTGCGGTCGTCACGGATGTGGTCTTTCGGTCGTTAGGCTGGTATCTCCAGGTTATTCGACCTTTGCAGGAGAGGCGGCCAGATGTTCGTGCTGTTCGGGACCGACACGCCGTTACCGACGCCGACGATGACCGTCGACCCCAACACGGTGACGCCCGGCTTCGCCGGCTTCGCGGTGATCGTCGTCATCCTCGTGGCGATGATCCTGCTCATCTGGGACATGAACCGCCGCGTGCGCCGCGTGCGCTACCGCGAAGAGGTCCGCGCAGAGCTCGACGCAGAAGAGGCCGCCGCCCACTCGGACGACTCCCCGCCCAGCCACCCACATCCCGCCGAGCCTCCCACGTAAATACGCGAATACCTGGGTGGCTCGGAAACACGTGGGTGGGTCGGCGGAGGTGCGAGGGAGAGAACACGGCGGGGGAGACGCCAGCGGAGGCGCGGCGGCGCTCAGTGCATCGTCATGCCGCCCGTGACATTGAGACCCTGGCCGGTCATGTAGCTGGCGAGGTCGCTCGCGAGGAAGAGCGCGACGCCCGCGACGTCCTCGACCGTCCCCGTGCGTCCCAGCGGCACCTGCGAGCGGTCCTCCGTGGCGACCTCTTCCGCCGTCATCCCGCGTAGCGCACCGCCCTCGATGCGCTCACGGTGCTTCATAGGAGTCTCGATGATGCCGGGGCAGATGGCGTTGACGGTGATCCCGCGCGACGCGAGCTCGACCGCCATCGTCTTCGTCACCCCGAGCACGGCGTGCTTGGACGCGACATAGGCGGCCATGCCGCGGTAGCCGTTCTTCCCCGCCTGGGAGGCGATGAAGATGATCCGTCCGGTGCGGCCGGTAGTGACGAGGCGGGCCGCGACGTGCTTGGCGACGAGGAAGGAGCCCTTCGCATTGACGTCGAGGTTGCGGTCCCACTGCGCCTCGGTGGTCTCCGTCGCGAAGCCCATCGTCGAGGTCCCCGCGGCCGTCACGGCGATATCGATGGGACCGACAAGCGACTCGGTTTCCGCCACGGCACGCGCGACGGCCTCCTCGTCGCTCACATCGAGGCGGATGCGCCACTCGTGATCACCCGCGGGGGTGAGCACGTCGGACTCCCAGGACAGGTCCGCGCTCACGACCCGTGCCCCCTCGGCGAGGAAAGCGGCCACGATGCCCGCGCCGATGCCGCTCGCCCCGCCCGTGACGAAGACGACGCGATCGCGCAGCTCCGCGAACATGCTCAGACTCCCACGCGCTCGAAGGCGTCGAGGCTGATGCCCTGCGAGAGGATGCGCTTCGACCACTCCCGCGCACTGTGCAGACTGTGGTCGCGGTAGTTGCCGCAGCTGATCGCGTCAACGCCGGGGATCTGCTCCCAGGTGATGTTCTCGGCGATCTCGGCGAGGCTCTCGCGCACGGCGGTGACGACCTCGGGGACGGTGGGCTTGCCCCAGCAGATGAGATGGAAGCCCGTGCGGCAGCCGAAGGGGGAGATATCGATGACGCCCGTGAGCCGGTCGCGGAGGAGGCTCGCGAGCAGGTGCTCGATGGTGTGCAGGCCCGCCGTGGGGATCTCGCCCTCGTTGGGCTGGACGAAGCGCACGTCGAAGTTCGAGATGGCATCGCCGCTCGGCCCGTGCTCCGTCTGAATGAGACGGATGTAGGGGGCGTGGACAGCGGTGTGATCGAGCGTGAAGCTCTCCACTTCTGCCATGGGGGGTTCTCCTTTTTCTGCTGAGTTCTTTCGAGGGATCAGGCGGTCAGCGTCTCGGTGCCCGCGAGCACGATGCGAGGGAGGCCCGCCTGATGGGTTTCCAGGGCGTGCATCGCGGCGACGACGTCGGCGGTGCTCGGGTCGGGTACGAGCAGATGGGTGCTCGCCGTCGGTACCGTGGCGACCCGCGCGATCGTTTCCAGCGTAGCCGCGTCGTCCACATCCAGGCCCAGGTCGGCGAGCGTCTGCGGCAGCCCGAGGGCCGCGTAGACGGGGCGGAGCGCATCGACCTCGTTCCAGCGGGACTCCAGCGCGAGCTGGACGACGATGCCGTAGGCGACCTTGACGCCGTGCAGGAGATCGCGCGTCGTGTCGATCGCGCTGAGCCCGTCGCTCACGGGATGCGCGGCCGTCGCCCTGCCGTGCACGGCACCCAGAGATCCCACGAGTCCCGCCGTGACGACGGCGGCCTCGGCGACCGCCGTCCACGCGTCGGAGCGCACACCGCGTCGCATATCGGCGACGGCGGCCGGCCCCTGCTCGCGCGCGAGGAGGCCGCATCGCTCCGCCGCGCTCGCGCCGAAGGCGGCGAGGGTGTCGGAGGGACCGATCGCGGTGAAGGCGGCGCGGGTCTCGACGTGCTTCGCGAGGGTGTCGGCGATGCCGGAGACGAAGAGCGGGAGGGGTGAGTCGAAGACGATGCGCGGGTCGAGGAAGAGCGCGCGCGATGGCGTGTTCCAGTCCTCGTGGCCGAGGTGGCGGTGATCGTCGTCATAGTACACGCTCACGGCCGACCATCCCGAACACGTGCTCGCGAGGGTGGGCACGAGGAGGACGGGGCGGGAGAGCGCGTGGCCGACGGCCTTCGCGGTATCGAGCACCTTCCCGCCGCCGAGGCCGAGCACGGCGTCGACCTGTTCCGCGAGCCCGCGGTCGATGAGCCGGGCGATCTCCCCGGGGCTGCATTCGCCGCGGAACTCCGCCTCGACGAGCGCCACACCGGGCAGCTCCGGCAGGAACGGCCGGGCGGCGCGCAGCGACCTCGTGCCGTGCACGAACAGCACGCGCGTCGCGCCGTCCAGGGCGAGGACGTCGGGGAGCTCGTCGACGGAACCCGCACCCGTGAAGACGAGTGTGGGGCCGGGGCGGGCGGGGACAGCGCTCATCGGAGGTCCTTCCGTGCGGCGCCGAGTCGCTCGGCGAGTTGTTGCAGGCGCTCGGCGGGGTGGACGAGGCCGATGCGCACATAGCCCTTCCCGCCTGTGCCGAAGCCGCTGCCCGGGGCGACGGCGACGCCATGCTCGGCGAGCAGGCGTTCCGCGAAGGCGACGTCG
>JAATFJ010000021.1 GCA_015655255.1 Actinomycetales bacterium
CGACCTCCGCGAGCGCCGCGGTCACGGCCTCCCGCCACTGGGAGGGGTCCTGTTCATGCCGCTCCCCCGCCGCACGGATGCTGTGCAGCGGGGCGGAGCGCCGGGCGAGCTCCGTCCCCGCATCGTCGAGCGCGATGACGCGGACGCTCTGCGTGCCCATGTCGATGCCGATCCAGACGGGACGCATCACTCGGCCCCCGCGGCCCAGCTCGTCCAGTGCGGCGCGAGGGCATCCCGTGTCGCGACGAAATCGGCGTAGCGCTCGTCGAAGAGCGCGCGCAGCGCCGCGGAGGGCCGGAACACCCTCTCACGCCGGACGAAGCGCCGCGCCGCGGCGTCCAGGTCGGCGCACATCCCCGCGGCCACGACCGCATGCAGGAACGCCCCCTTCGCCCCGATCTGACTCCCCTCCACACGGACGGTGTCCACGCCCACGACGTCGGCGATGATCTGGCACCACACCTCGCTCGCCGCGCCCCCGCCGGAGATGACGATCTCCGTGATCTCCTCCCCCGCGGCCACGACGCAGTCCCGAATTACGAGGGCGAGCGCCTCCAGCACGGCACGCGCGACATCGGCCCTGCTACTCGCGAAGGTGAGCCCACCGATCGTGCCACGCGCCGTGGGATCGAGGAACGGCATCCGTTCCCCGGCCGGCGAGAGATAGGGGAGGATGCGCACACCGCCCGCACCCGGCGGGGAGGAGGCAGCGAGCGCGGAGACCTCCGCGGCGTCCTCCATCCCCAGCACTCCGCGAATCCACTCGACGACCCCCGTGCCCGCGAGCGGGGGGAAGGCGCGCACGAGCGGCAGCTGCGCGCCGCCGCGGAGGGCGAGCCCCGTGGCCGCCCCCTCCGTGTCGATCCCATCGACGAGGACGCCCGTGCACAGCGTCGTCCCGAGGATCGCGAAGGAGGAGCCTACCGCGACGCTCCCCCCGCCCGCTGCCGTGGCCACGACGTCGTACGGCGCGAGCGTGACGGGCGTCTCCCCAGACAGCCCCAGTCGCTCGGCGACGGCGTCGGACAGCGGGGCGGTGAGCTGCTCCTCCGCGAGAATGGGCGGGATGAGCTCCCGCACGCGCTCCAGTCCGAAGAGCGCGAAGACCTCCTCCGAGTACTCCCCCGTGCGCGCGTCCATCCACGGCACGGAGGCATCGGAGGGATGCAGGCCGCGCACACCCGTGAGGGAGCGGAACAGCCAGCTGCCGCACGTCGCGACGTCCTGCACACCATCGAGCGCATCCGGATCGTTCGCGAGGAACCAGGAGAGGATCGCATGCGGCAGCCCGAGGTTGCCGAGGGATCCGGTGAGACGGAACGCCGCGTCGATGAGTCCCGCCCTCGTCCACTCCGCGACGATGCCCGCGGCGCGCCCGTCGTTCCACAACACGGCGGGGCGAGCGGCACACCCGTCGGCCCGGATCATCCAGGCGCCGTCGCCCTGCGCCGTGAGCGCGATGCGTGCGACGGGGAGCGGCGAACGGCCGACGGCCTCCTGCGCACAGGACAGGGCCGCCTCGCGCACGGTCTCCATGTCTTGCTCCGACCAGCCCGGCCGGGGGGAGAGGAGGGCGGTGTCGCGCCGCACGACGACGCGCTCCGTTCCCTCCTCATCGAAGATCACGGCCTTGATGAGGGTGGTGCCCGCGTCGATGGCGAGCGTCGCACCGCCCTCCGCGGTCACCTCCGCGACTCCCACCCGAGCGCATCGAGCACGGCCGGATTGGCGATGTGGGCGGGTGCGCGCCCCGCGAGGAAGTCGCGCACATCGCCCGCGACGATCTCCGCCGCGCGATGCGCGGTCTGCTTCGTCGCCCCCGCGAGGTGCGGGGAGACGACGACGTTCGGGGCGTCGAAGAGGGGCCAGTCGGCGGGCGGCGGCTCGATGTCGTACACATCGGCGGCGAAGGCCCCCAGCCGTCCGCTGCGGAGGAGGTCGGGCAGCGGGGCGTAGTCGAGGAGCCCGCCGCGCGCGGCGTTGACGAGCACGGCGCCCTCGGGGAGCAGGCCGAGCGCGCGGGCGTCGATGAGGTGCCGAGTCTCCGGGGTGAGACGGGCGTGCAGGCTGAGGACGACGCTGCGACGGAGGAGCTCGTCGAGGTCGTCGATGCGCGTGACGCCGTCGGCGGCGAGGGCTTCCGCGGGTGTGTAGGGGTCGTAGGCGATGACCTCGGCGCCGAAGGCGCGGAGGATGCGGGCCACGATGCGGCCGATCGCGCCGTAGCCGACGAGTCCGACGGTGGCACCGTCCAGCTCCGTTCCCACGTTCTCCCACCCGTAGTAGTCGCCGCGCCAGACGCCGTTCTTCAGCTCGGCGTCGGTGAGGGGGATACGGCGCATCGCCGCGAGGATGAGACCGATCGTGAACTCGGCGGCGGCCTGCGCATTGCGGCCGGGGGCGAAGCTCACGAGCACGCCCGCGGCGGTCGCTGCTACGAGGTCGACGTTGACGGGTCCGCCCCGGGAGATACCGATCATGCGCAGCTCGGGCCGCGCGGCGAAGACCTCCGCGGTGAAGGGCGCCATCTGGGTGACGGCGACCTGCGCACCCTCGAGCGCGGCGATGGTCTCCTCGATCGTTCCGCTCGCCTCGTCGACCGTGTCGACGGGGCCGAAGGGGGTATGCGGCCAGGGCAGCGTGACCTCGTGGAAGCTAAGGTCGGACGCCTGCCTCTCCAGCGCTCCCCGGAAGAGCTCGGGGGTGACGAAATGATCGCCGAGGATCGCGATATGGGGCATCTTCTGCTTCCTGCCTTCCGTCGGGCAGACACGGCGTCGATGCCCGATCCCGGGGAGTCTATCACCCAGAATGTTATTTATAACGTCACAAATGACAAAAATAACTAGGCGCGGGGAACCGCCACGATGTGCACGGCCGCGTGCTCCGCGATCCGCTCCCGCATCGCGGGATCGACATCTTCGGTGAGGATCACATCCGTGAAATCCGAGACGGGCAAGAAGCGGTGCAGCGAAGTGAGCCCCACCTTCGAGCCGTCCATCATGAGCACGCGACGGCGTCCGGTCCGCAGCATGATGCGCTTCATGCTCACGACATCCTGCTCCTGGTGGTAGGTCATCCGGTCATCCATCGTGGACGTCGACTGGAAGGCTACGTCCACGGCGTAGGCGTCGAGATTGGTCTGATCCGGCGGGCCGATGAAGGAGTCGTGGGTGCGCGAGTACGCCCCGCCCACCATGATGAGGTGGATGTCGGGATCGTCGACGACGAGCTCCAGCACCTGGCGATAGTTGGTCACTACGGTGAGGGGCGCCCGCTCCGACAGGCGTTCGGCGAGGGCAAGCACGGTCGTGGAGTCGTCGAGCATGACGCTCATCCCCGGCTCGATGAAGGACGCGGCGACCTCGGCGAGCGCCGCCTTCTCCTGCGCCTTGCGGAGGCGGCGGAAGTCGGAGCTGGATTCGAAGACGCTCGTCGGCAGCGCGGAGACGCCGCCGTGGAACTTCCGCACGAGCTGCCGGGCGGCGAGATCTTCGAGGTCCCGATGGACCGTCATGAGGCTGCGGCCGGTGAGATCGGCGAGATCAGCGACGGTGGCCGACCCCTCCTGAAGAACGTGATCGAGAATCACCCGCTGGCGTTCCGACCGCGAGGCCTTCCCGGATGACGTCGAGCTCATGCGCTCCCCTTTCGTCCCCTGCATGGTATCGATCTTCCTCCGTGAGCTCGGGGCGCGGATACGAGAAAGCGGGTGATTTATATCATTTAGGTTGACAGTTCTACCGTTTTGTTTGATAAGGTTCCCGCTAATGGTTCGCCGGAGCGTCCTGCCCGGAAACCTGTTCACACCGCAGAACCCGCTCCGCGGACTCAACGAGGAGATTCCACAATGAAGAAATACGTTCGGCTCGCCGCCGTCGCCGGAGCGGTCGCCCTGACCGTCTCTCTCGCGGCCTGCGCCTCCGACAACGGATCGAGCTCAGGAGGGGAGGGAGACAGCGGATCGAGCGCCGGAACCATCGCGTTCCTCATGCCCGACCTCGCCTCGACCCGCTACGAGGAGCAGGACGCCCCGCTCTTCACCGCCAAGGTCGCCGATCTCTGCCCCGACTGCGAGGTGCTCTACCAGAACGCCGACTCCGACCCGTCGAAGCAGCAGCAGCAGGCGGAGTCCGCCATCACCCAGGGCGCGAAGGCCATCGTCCTCGACGCCGTCGACACGAAGGCCGCCGCGACCATCGTCACGAGCGCGCAGGCCGCCGGCATCCCCGTCATCACCTACGACCGGCCCATCACGACGGCTCCCGCCGACTTCTACGTCTCCTTCGACAATGAGGAGATCGGCAACCTCATCTCCACCTCGCTCGTCGAAAAGCTCGCGGCGGACGGCGCAGAGGGCGGCGTCCTCATCGTCAACGGCTCCCCCACCGACGATGCGGCGCAGCTCATCAAGGCGGGCATCGAGGCGGGGGTCGAGGCGAGCGATTACGAAATCCTCGCGGAGTACGACACCCCGCAGTGGGACCCGCAGAAAGCGCAGGACTGGGTGAGTGGCCAGCTCACGCAGTTCCCCGATGTCGCGGGCGTCGTCGCCGCCAACGATGGCACCGGCGGCGGCACGATCGCCGCTTTCCAGGCCGCAGGCATCTCGCCCATCCCGCCCGTCACGGGGAACGACGCCGAGGTCGCCGCGATCCAGCGCATCATCGCCGGCGCGCAGTACAACACCATCTCCAAGCCCATCAAGACCGTGGCCGAGGCCGCGGCGGAGGTCGCTGTGAAGCTCGCGAACGGCGAGACCCCCGATGCGGACACGGAACTCTTCGACACACCATGGCAGTTGTTCACGCCCGTGGTCGTGACGAAGGAGAACGTCAAGGAGATCATCGTCGACGGCGGCATCTACACCGCCGACCAGCTCTGCACGAGCGAGTACGCGGACGCGTGCGCCGCACTCGGCATCGAATGATCACCCGCTGTCGGCGCGTCCACCGGGGCGCGCCGACAGCGCCATTCTCAGAAACAGCCTGGACAGGAAGGCGACCGGCATGACCTCCCCAGCACCGAGCATCCACAACGTGCTCACGATGCGCGGCATCACCAAGACCTTCGGCGCGGTGAACGCCCTCACCGACGTCGACCTCGTCGTGGACTCCAGCGAGGTCGTCGCCGTCGTCGGCGACAACGGCGCGGGCAAGTCCACCCTCGTCAAGGTGCTCTCCGGCGTGCATCGACCCGACTCCGGCAGCATCCTCTTCGGCGGGGACGATGTGACCCTGGAGTCCCCCACGGACGCCATCGAGCGCGGCATCGCGACGGTGTTCCAGGACCTCGCGCTGTGCGACAACCTCGACGTGGTGCAGAATCTCTTCCTCGGTCGCGAAGTGCGCCCCTTCCGGCTCGATGAGGTGGCCATGGAGATCAAAGCGTGGGAGCTGCTCCGCCAGTTGTCCGCGAAGATCCCTTCCGTGCGTATCCCCATCGCCTCGCTCTCCGGCGGGCAGCGTCAGACCGTGGCGATCGCGCGCTCGCTCCTCGGCGAGCCCAAGCTCATCATCCTCGACGAGCCCACCGCTGCCCTCGGCGTCGCGCAGACCGCGGAGGTCCTCAACCTCGTCGAACGCCTCCGCGAACGCGGCCACGGCGTCATCCTCATCAGCCACAACATGGACGATGTCCGCGCCGTCGCCGACCGCGTGGTCGTCCTCCGGCTGGGACGAAACAACGGCGAGTTCGCCGTCAAGGACACCTCCAACGAAGAACTCATCGCCGCCATCACGGGCGCCACCGACAACGTCGTGACCCGCAGAGCCGCGAGTCGGGCCTGAGCGCGGACGGATAGGACACCATGAGCGACACCTCCACCACTTCCCTTCCCACCGATCTCCAGGATGAGCGCCTCCGGCAGGGCGCCGACGGCCTGCGCGGCTCACTCTCCGCGGCCGTGGGCCGCATCCGCGGCGGCGACCTCGGGCTCCTCCCCGTCATCCTCGGGCTCGCGATCATCTGGACGATCTTCCAGATCCTCAACCCCTTCTTCCTCTCCAGCAACAACCTCGTGAACCTGCTCATGCAGTCGGTCCCCGTCGGCGTCATCTCGCTGGGGATCGTGTGCATCCTGCTCGTCGGCGAGATCGACCTGTCGGTGGGATCGGTGAGCGGGCTATCGGCGGCCATCGTCGCCGTGACCTTCGTGACCCTCGGGTGGCCGCTGCCGCTGTCGATCCTCGCGTCGATCGCGACGGGCATGGCGATCGGGCTGTTCTACTCGGTCATCTATGTGCGCCTCGGGGTGCCGGCCTTCGTCATCACGCTCGCGGGCCTCTTGGGCTTCCTCGGCCTGCAGTTGCTCGTGCTGGGAACATCGGGGACGATCAACCTCCCCGTCGACTCCTTCCTCGTCGCGCTCGGCCAGCAGGCCTTCGTGCCCAAGCCGCTGTCCTACGTCATCGTCGTGCTCGCCGCCGCGGCGCTGTTCGCGACGAACTTCCTCAAGGCGCGGCGACGCAAGGCCGCTGGCCTCTCGGCGACGTCTCTCGGAACCAACCTCACGGCCGCACTCGCACTGCTCTTCGTGCTCGCCTTCGCGACGTGGTACCTCAACCAGACGCGCGGTGTCGGCTGGATGTTCGTCCTCTTCGTCACCCTCGTGCTCGTGATGAACTACGCACTCACGCGCACCTCGTGGGGTCGGTCGATGTTCGCGGTCGGTGGTAATAAGGAGGCCGCGCGGCGCTCCGGCATCAGTGTCGGCGGGGTCTACACCTCGGCGTTCGTGCTGTGCTCGGCGCTCGCCGCGCTCGGCGGCCTCCTCGCCGCGGCGCGGCTGAACTCTGCGGGGCCGCAGACGGGAACGGGGGACGTGAACCTCAACGCCATCGCCGCCGCCGTCATCGGCGGGACGAGCCTCTTCGGCGGGCGCGGTTCCGCCTTCGCCGCGCTACTGGGTGTGCTCGTGATCCAGTCGATCTCCAGCGGCCTCACGCTGCTCAACCTGGACTCGTCGATCCGCTTCATCGTGACCGGAGCCGTCGTGCTCATCGCCGTCGCACTCGACGCGGTGGCGCGGCGGTCGCGGAGTTCGAGCGGGCGCGGATAGGAGTCGGCGCCGCACCCCGCTCCGGGGGTGGGTACACCAGATGTCGGACCGCTTCGCCCCTCAGGTCCGACAGTCGTCACGACCGCCCCGCAGCGGCGGGGCTGCGCCACGACAACGAAAGGGTGCGGGGCCGGGGTGTCTGTGCGACGCCCCGGCCCCGCCGTGGTTCCGGCGCGCAGATCGCGCTGCACCTCGCGGTGTGCAGGAGGATTTCCCGAATGCCTGAGGATTCGCGCGGGATCTCTCCTGCATTCTGCATCCGCTCAGGCAAACGGATCAGACCCGGGGACCGGCGGGTCCCATCGGTCAGGCCGGGACGGCGGCGGCGAGTTCCTTGCCGGAGGTACGGGCGGCCTCCTCGGCGGCGTCCTTCAGCCCCTGCGCCATCTCGGTGAAGGCATCGAGGGCGGGGTTGACGCCGACGAGGGTGAAAGGACGCTCGACGACGCGGAGGTCGAGTCCCCAGACGTCTGTGAGGACGCGGCGCAGCCACCCGGTGGAGTGATCCCAGCCCTCCTTGGGGGTGCCGGGCGCGTAGTTGCCGCCGAGTACCGTCACGAGGACGGCGGGTTTGCCCTGCAGGGCGGTGCCGGTCGGGTCGATGCGAGGGTCGGTGTAGGCGAGGTCGAACCATGCCTTGAAGTGCTGCGAGACGCCGAAGTTGTAGAGCGGGACGGCGAAGAGGAGGGCGTCGGCCTCGATGAGCTCGTCGGCGAGGGTCGCGGCGAGCTTCTGCGCGGCGAGCTGCGGCGCGGTACGCGCACTCTCCTCGGTGAATCCGGCAGTGACCGCCGCGGGCCAGGCCGTGGCCGGGATGGGCTCGATCCCCACATTGCGGCGGACGATAGCGTCACCCGGGTGCGCCGCCGTCCACTCCCCCTCGACGATGTCGGCGAGCGAGCGGCTGGCGGAGGTCTGAGGCAGGATGCTGGCATCCAGACGGAAGAGCGACACAGTAGTCCTTTCGATTTCCCTAGTACTAAGTTTTTCTTAGTTACTAGGTTCACCTTAGCATCACTAGACTGGGACCATGGCCGATACCGAGGAGGGCGTCCACTTGTGCGACGCCGCCGTGACGCGGGCATTCGGCGTACTCGGAAAGCGCTGGAACGGCATGATCATCGGCACCCTCGGGTCCGATGTCTCCTCGTTCGCAGCGCTGCGTCGCTCCGTCGCCGGGATCAGTGACACCGTCCTCTCGGAACGCCTCACGGAACTCGCCCAGACGGGACTTGTCAGTCGGGCCGTCGACGACGGCCCGCCCGTCACCGTCTCCTACACGCTCACCGACAGCGGACGGCGACTCCTTCCGATCATCAACGACCTCGGCCAGTGGGCCAGCGACAACCTCGGAGTTCCGGACTGCTGAACCGCAAGAGCCGCTGGTCAGCCTGCGCACGCCCAACCACACAAGCTATGAATAACGACTCGGCCCGCCTGGCACGCTTTCAGGATCGGGCCGAACCGCGCTCGCTCCTCCTCCGACCGCACTATGCATGAGTATTTCGGCTCTTCGCAGTTGAGGGTGTAGCGGGGGTGCATGCGGCGGTGGCTGGATAGGGGTCGAGGTCCCCCGAGGATGGAAGTTCCTACGCTCGCCATCCGGAAGACCTCGACGTGTTCAACGCTACCTTCGCGACTCCTGAC